>CAZTVP010000059.1:1489-9161 GCA_964616995.1 uncultured Comamonadaceae bacterium | reverse complement strand
TTTTGAATGAGCTATTACACTATTTTATTTCTTAAGTGCATAAGCTTCTGAAAATTAACGGCTCAAAATTACACTTGAGTTTACCTTTAGGCAATAGAGTGAATCACTGAAAGTGCTACGGTAAATCCCGTAAAGTTGATCAATTCAGCTTTAATACTCAGCACTAACTAATTTCTAATCTGTATGTAATTCATTTGATTTCTGTGAATTAAATCAGCAGGTGCTACATTTATAGTTTCTCTTTAAGGTATCAAAAAACCCCTTCCGACATCTGCCGAAAAGGGTTCTATTGGTAATAGTATTTAACCTTATTCTACTATGAACTTAGTGAGCTCATTAGCTGAAGTACTTGTTGATTTTACTAGATACATTCCTTTCTGTAAACTAGATGTAGAAATGACATTTTCATTCGAGACTCTAAGAACCATTCTTCCTGCCAAATCATGCACTTCATAGGAAGAAGCACCACCTTCTACATGGATAAATTCCCCTTGTACTACTGGATTTGGATAAACAGAAATAACATTCTCCAGTGCCGTTTCTTGAATGCTCATAGGGCCGCCAGCGTAAGGTTGGTAATAGATCCCACCATTAGCGCTCAACAGCATTAAGCCTGATGCTTTCTGTAGTTCAAGTGTGTTTACAATCTCTTCTGGCCCGAACCAACCTATAGATTCTGCTAGTTCTATTCCTTCTACTATCACTTCCCACGTAAGTCCAGCATTTGAGCTTAACTGAACATCTATTTCCGTGTAGGCCATGATGGTATTAGCGTCTAAGCCGTAGGCTGTTCCAGCTAAGTTGTTGATTGTGCTAGACTGCTGTGTCCAAGTTTGAAGATCCGTAGATGTGTAATATCCCTGCTCATCAAAACTCGTGGAGAGGTTAAATGCCCATACTTGATTCTCTCCTGGAAAAGAGCTTTGTCCTATTCCTCCTATGGATTGATTTTGTGTCCATGTTTCTCCTTCATCATCTGAGTAGTATGCGTCTCCTGTTCCAGTTATGCTGAATATGCGTTGCAATTCTGATGAAAACCAAATACCTCTATGATTCACACCGTCTATAGGTGCCCCAGCGATAGGTGTAAAAGCGCCTCCGTTAGAAGATTTGTACAATTGTTCAAAGCTTACCAGATACATGTTGTCTGAATCATCTTCAAACATATATCTGAGTTGGAAAATAGGTTCGCTGTTTGAATCTAGTACCTCCACCATAGAGTCTTGTTCATTTTGCATGAAAAGTCCGCTTGTAATAGTGCCATTTAGCCATTCCGTGTAAACCGTTCCATCATTTGCTGTGTAGGTTCTAGAAGAGTGGGCGCCTTGACCTCTAAGTGGAGTCCAAGTCTGGCCAAAATCGTCTGTATAATGAGCCCAATTGCTCAAGCTGGCAGATATTCTATTTCCATTTGATGACAAACCTCTACCTGTAGTGTAATCCAACCCTACAGTTCTTCTCGTGGCTGTTCCTGCTTGAAAATCTACCTCGGTAATTCCATCAGAAATTGTAGAGCTAGCCTCAGTTCTCATTCCAAAGAACTTTCCGTTAGCGCTCACAAAGAAATCTTCAGGAATGTTCTGTACTCCGAAGATGCTAGAAACATTATTCCAGTTGGCACCATCATCTGGAGAATAGAAAATGTCATTTCCTCCCCAAATCACTAACTCACCATCATAAGCAGCTATACTTTCTCCAAAGGTGTTTCCTGGAGAAACTACGCTCCACGTTTCGCCATGATCTATAGATTTTTGGATAACAGCATCATTATTCACACTAGAAACATAATACAAGTGGCCAGTCACCTCATCTACCGCGAATGGAGAACCATTTAGTGAAAACACATCTAATTCAGTACCTACAGTGTTATACGTTCCACCATTATCAGTAGAACGCTGTAGCGTGTAATTATCTGCTAGGTAATATAAGTCACCATTAATAGGATTCTTAAAAAATGGAGATTTCTGAAACCCTTCGAATAGAGGAGGTTCACTATAAGTCTGCTGTACAAAGGTACTTCCTCCATCCGTAGAAATGAAGTACTTCATCTGTAGTGACTCTCCATAAAGCAAGTGTAGAGAACCATCTGCAGCTGTCATTAGATTAGGTGTGAACTGTACAAAGAAGAAACCCAAATCATAAAACTGTTCGAGCGCATTATTTTCATCCACGCTTAGGATTTCTGAAGTATTAAGGCAGAGCGGCTTGCCATCTTGGGTCACGTCTAAAGCTAAGGTTTTAAGACCTCGGTTTACCAACTCCCAAGTCTGCGCATCATCTGTGCTTGAGAACAACCCTTGTTCTGTAGAGGCATACAAAGTGCCGTCATTTGCTTCCATCATAGAAGTGACATTTTTTCCAGTTTCTGGTAAGTTTAGTTTAGTCCATTCCTGAGCGTTTAAAGATATTGCAACGCAGAAAAAAGATAAGTAAATTAGGCTAAGAGCGTAAAATTTTTTCATGATATGAGTTTTTAAAAAAGGAAATAGCCCATTCAAATGTTGACTTTCGGCTTACGCTAAAATTTTGAATGAGCTATTACACTATTTTATTTCTTAAGTGCATAAGCTTCTGAAAATCAACGGCTCAAAATTATGCTGGCGCTTACCTCTGGGAAATAGAGTGAATCACGGAAAATGCTACGGTAAATACCGTAGAATGAATATAAAATGAATGGTAAAGACTATGCTAAGCCGTTTTGAAAGGCAAAACGAATCACACCTGCTACGTTATTCACCTCTAGCTTTTTCATGATGTTCGTGCGGTGTGTATCCACGGTTCTGTGGCTGATGAACAGTTTTTCTCCTATCTCTTTATTAGACATTCCTGCAGCCACCAAGCTGATGATTTCTTTTTCTCTTTCTGATAAATCTCTGAAAACAGGACTGGCTTGAAGCGGAGCGGGTTTAGACTGAGGTTTAAGTAAGGCTCTGGTGACGTCACTAGTGAAGTAGTCCTTGCCTTCAGCTATGTCATGAATGGCTTGAACCAGCTCTTTCTTTTCTATCGTTTTCAATAGGTAACCGTTTACGCCCATCTCCATCAGCTCTGTGATTAACGATTTTTCTGCATGCATTGTAAGCATGGCCACATTCACCTTTGGAAACCTGGCGAGCACCTCTTTAGCACATTCTATTCCGTTCATAACTGGCATGTCTATATCAAGCAATAACACATTAGGCACCGAAGGAAATACGCGTTGAAGATGTTCTAAGACTTCTTTTCCATTCCTGCACACGTGTGAAATAGAAATGTCTGATTCATCTTCAAGAAGATTAGAGATTCCTGTGGTAATGAGCGCATGGTCATCTGCTAGAACTACTTCTATCATGAGAGCGGAATTTTAATGGTTACCAATGTACCGCTATTAGGACTTGGTTCAAAGTTGACCTTACCATCTACGGTGTCTAATCTAGAATTGATATTCATGAGACCTATTCCTTCTGAAGGAGTTTGCTTAGAGATTCCTTTGCCATTGTCTTCCACTATGAGCATCACATGATTGGCATTCTTAAATAATTGAATATTTACCTCAGTGGCTTGACTATGCTTGATAACGTTGTTCACTAGCTCTTGGGCTATTCTATAAAGTGCTATTTCTTTTCTCTGTTGTATTCTCTCATCCATCCCGAAATGCTCGAAATTATAAGTGATGCTGGCATGACCAAGGCTGTTTTCTAGCATGTCTTTCATGGCGGGCACTAAACCAAAATCTGAAAGTGCCTTAGGCATCATTTTATGAGAGAGTTCCCTGAGTTCTTGAGCGGAGTCATCTAGTACTTTTAGCAGTCTGTCTGAATCTTCAGAAGGAGAGGAGCTAAACAGATTTTGAAGCCCTAGTTTTAATCCTCCAAGTTGCTGTACTATGCCATCATGCAGGTCTTTGGCTATTCTTTTTCGTTCTTCTTCTTGAGCATTAATTACTGCGTTCAGGTTCTCTTGTTTGGATTGAATAATGAGTTCAGCTTTTTCTTGCGTTGCTATACGTTTGCTCCGCTGAAAAAAGTATGTAAATATGAAAAGTGTAAGTACTATAACAAGCGCTAACAAGAGTATCCATCTTGTTCTATTAGAAATCGTAATTTCTTGTTCCTTAATGGTAAGTTCTTTAGAAGCAGTTTCGAATTCAGCTTGATGTTTAGCTAGAGATTTAGCCAATTCAGCTGACATTTTCTCATTAACCAAGTAGTTATTAATTCTGGAAACTTCATAGGCTTCCTCTGGTTTATTCATGTGCATAAGAGTCTCTGCTTTTTTGATGTAAGCATGTGACCTTTGGTCGTACTCATCTATAGATACATAGTATTCTATAGCTTCATCCAAGCTTTGTATAGCTTCTTCATAAAGCCCTAATGAATCTAGTAATGCAGACTTTTTAATGTTCAGGAAAGCCAATCCACCTAAATCATTTATAGATTGTGCTAGTTCATACGATTTATTGGTATAAAAAAGAGCGCTATCTAATTGACGGTTTTCTAAATAGACATCTATGAGAATGTTATAAGTGGAAGCGCTGCTGTATGAGTCTTTTTCATCCACTAACGCTAATGACTCCTTTAAATATCCTGTGATTATCTCTGTAATGCTATCTTTTTGTGGTCCAGGTTCTCCTCTGTAAATATTAGCTTCTACCTCCATAAGAAGAGCTCCCATGTTATGAACCACACGTGATTTCATATAATCGGATGCGTGAGGATGTTCATAGATTTCCTTATAGCCATTAAATGCCACTTCTACTGCTTTTTGGGAATAGGTGACGTTATATAATTGTCTCTTTACCTCAAGATAACCAGACCAGTATTTCTCTTTCTCAAAAAGAACTATAGCTTTAGTGAAATGAGGTAGGGCTTTGTCATACTCTCGACTAAAATAAAACTCAAGCCCTTTAAAAGCTTCGTAAGTAGCAGTGTCCAAACCATTAGTTCCTATTGGTTTAGAATTAATAATAAGCCACAGGCTATCTCTAGCAGTAACATTGGGGTAGAAGTAATTCTGAAATAGTTCCTGATAGAGAAGGAATTGCTCATTCCCTTCAGTAGGATAGGGGTAGTTCTCAAAAAGCTTTTCTAGCTGTTTTTGTTGCTCTGGGGTGTAGTTATAAGCTCCCAAAACAGACTGCGCTAGACACAACCAGATAAGAAAGACTAGAATCAACTTTAAACTACACTTCATAAAACTAAATTAATGTAAATCATAGATAGTGCATTATCGGCTAATGGAGAATTAGGTAGAATCATTCCTTAAATATTCATTCTGTTCCAGAAAAGATAAGCGTTAAAATATGGTCTGTTTCTTGTTGTAATTCAGTTAAATAAACAACTATGGGTAAATCTTTTTTAGTCATGCTTTCTGCATGTCTCTTTCTTTCGTGTGATGTAATGTTTAATGCTATGGTTTTTCCTAACAGTTGTCAGAGGTGTGATGTGCTGGATGGAAATAATATGTTGCTAGAAACTTTCCAAGGATGTGGTGGGGAGAATACCAATCTAGAGCAGAAAGCTAAAGCCTATGCTTTTGATGTTATGGATGATGACCAGAGATGTGATGTATATGTGGAGTGTGAATCTTGGACTAGAGTGGAGGAAGAATAATTCAAAAAAAAAGCAGACCAGTGAATAGTCTGCTTTTAAAAGTATCGTTGGATTGTTTTTAATCACAAGGAAGCGTTCCATATGACTGTATGGTAGGTGGGAATGGCAGCGGTTGATTATTAACTACCACATAATACCTTACCTCTTGTATCTCACCATTGGCATTGTTAATTACTCCTTCAAAGAAATCGTTAGGAATAATGGTCAGTCTAAAGTGTCCAGGCTCTCCATCTACAGGATTCATTTTTAATTCTGGAGTAGCCGTAACTTGATCAGCAGCAGCATAGGCAGGTACATTAAACCCATCCTGTTTCACTGCTAGAAATACGTACACATCGTCTGGTCCAGCATTTTGATAGTCAGGATTAGTCTCAAAGTTATTGTCATAAGTAAGCGTCCAAAAATCATCAGCATCACCTATCTCAGGGAAAACACAGTATAGTCTGTCACATAGTTTCGGTATTACTTCTATGGTAAGATCTTCGGTCTTAGCTTCTCCAACTTCTAAATCTGAAAAGGCATTACCGTCCTTTAACTTTGCCAGACAGTTGATATTATTCTGAAATAAAACATTAGGTCCTACACCATAAAATTCTTCTACATTTAAAGTAAATGAGTAAAGTAAAGGAGCTTCTTTAGTCATTAAGTTAGCATCGTTAGAATTTCCCCAGTCACCGTTTCCATTAACAGGAGAAGCCGGGTTCCAGGTCCAGATATAAACTTCTTCATCCGGATTAGCTTCTAGCATAGTTTTAAGACCGTTTTCAGTACTCTGACTTACGTCTATGAAAATAGTTATGTCCTCTACACCATCCGTGGGGTTAGGAGTGATGTAAGCTGTTTGTCCATATCCAGCGGTGCAAAACACAGCTATTAAAGCTGTACAAATTAATTTCTTCATCTTATTGAGCTCTGTTAAATATGAATTTATAAATCACGTTCAGGTCAGTTTCTGAACAGCCTTTTTCTAATTGGATGGTCAGGGTATTATCAAACTCACGCACTACTGATCCTAATCCAAAACGGTTTTCTACCGACCCATCATCTAAGAATAAACTCGTAGGATATTGGTCATTATCATAGCTCCATGTACCACCTTCACCGAAGAAGTTTTTTCCTTCCACTATTTGCACCGCGTAACTTCTATCATCTTGGTTAAAAGTAATGGTTAAGGGATCCACGCCCTCAGTTAGATAAAAATCACTGAAGTCTCTTTCTTCTAATACAGGGTTATTTAAGTCCTGCTGAATAAAGCTAGTTAGCTCCCAAGTACCTGAGATTCCTGCTACTTTATCAAAAGGCTCACCTATATCTTCTTTTAATTCTGGTTTACATGACGTAAATAGAAGCATAAGTAAACCGAATATGTATATTGAATTTTTCATTTTCTAATGTTCTGTTTTTAGTTACATCCACCTACTGGGTTATCCTGAAAATCAGGAACTACACTTTCTCCTAAAGGAAACTGAATTACCATACCATTACAGTCCCATGGAGCTCCTCTCACTATAATGTTTTCTCCTTGTACCCCCATTCGTTTTAGGTCATCTACTCTTTTTCCTTCTCCCACAAATTCTTTTCTTCTCTCTATTCTGGCAGCCTCTATTATTTCTTCTGCTGAAGCATTTTCTTCTAAATTGAATGCCTGATTTTGGAAAGCTCTTTCTTTTATACTGTTCACATAAGAAATAGCCTGAGATAGATTAGCACCTGTTTCAGCATAGCTTTCAGCAGCTATTAATCTCATTTCAGTTACTGAAGTAACCGCATGATTAAAAAACTGCTTGTCAAATTTAGAGACCTTTCCATTCTCTAACACTTGAGCTGGTTCAGTATAGTAAGTGCCTACTCTAAAATCAGTAGCCCCACCAAATAAGTTGTTGAACTCATTTCCGTCAAATTCTGCATTCGGAGAGTTTCCTGAATATGCATTAATGTATGAGCCTACTCTGTTATCTGCTACTATATTATCTCCTGTCTCTAGAACTCTAGAAACAAAACCAAAAATAGTTTCATCAGATACATTGAATTGATCATATCTGGCCAATAAAGTATCTAACTGAAATGGGCCTGAAAGAGCC
>CAZTVP010000059.1:0-1479 GCA_964616995.1 uncultured Comamonadaceae bacterium | reverse complement strand
TGATCTGCAGCTTGACCGTATTCACCCATTTGGAAATACACCTTAGCTAAATAACTACTAGCAGAGTAGGTTGTAGCGTACACGTCATTAGAAGTAGGTAAGTTTTGCTCCGCAAAAGTCAAATCTTCTATTACTGAGTCATAGACTTCTTGAACAGTACTTCTAGGTTTAGAATCTTGTGCAGGTTCAGTTCTTAGGATGATCCCTAAGTGTGAATTATCACCAGTATAGCCATAAGGCTGGCCATAAAGCTTGCATAACTCCCAGTGGCTAACTCCTCTTATAAACTTAGCCTCAGCTTCCATTCTAGTTCTCTCGGCTTCTGAAAGATCAGAAACTAGATCGAAGTTATCCATAATGGCGTTACTTCTGAAGATAGAGAAATAGAAGTCATTATAAACTCCGTTGGTTAGACCGTTAAAGTCACCAGCTTCTCTATTGTAAATGTCAATAAAGTTCTGATTGTTAGGGTTAACACCTGATAAGTTATCGCTTAAAAGTTCATTAATAAATTGAACATCACCATCATAAGTGTTGGCAAACACGTCATAACAAGAGTTCAATAGTCGTTGAAGATCCTCAGGAGTTTCCAGAGCATTCTCAGCTAAAACCACACCATCATCTGTAGGACCGAATTCGAGTAAGTCATCACATCCACTTCCTAGTAGAAATATGAATAACAGTGCTATGTATGTATATTTTTTCATTTTTCTGTTTATTAAGAATTAGAATGACATATTTATTTGTAAAGAGTAAGCTCTTTCCTGAGGAGGTGTAAGGTAAGTGATGTTACCACTTAAGTTTCTATCCTGTGGATTTTCGAAATCTCTTACTATCTCTGGATCTAATCCTGGGAAGTTTGTTATCGTAAATAAGTTAGTGGCAGAGAATGCTATTCTAACTCCGGTAATGTTTCTGTTTCTGATTTTAAAGCTAGGTACATTATAACCAATAACCGCTCTCTTAAGTCTAGCATAATCAGCATCGTAAACGTAAAGACTTGTGTTAAACCAAGGAGCATTATCACCTGGGTCAAACCCATACTTGGTCTCATCAAAGGTCAACTGTGGATACATAGCCTCATCCCCAGGCTGTGTCCATCTGTCTAAGATATCAGCTCTCATGTTCCAGTCTGTCATAAGACCAAGCTGACGCTTAGCAGAAGAATCAAAAATTTGAGCTCCAAGACTCACATTTATGAGTGTAGTGAAATCCCAATTCTTATATCTTATGGTATTGTTTATTCCCATAATTACATCTGGGAGTCCATCACCCACGTATGCTCTTCCGTTTTTAAAGTCATAATCGAAAGTCTCGTTTCCATCTAAATCTAAGAATACTGGACGTCCAGATTCTGGATCCACATGACTAAATGGAACTAACATGAATGAACCTATAGGTCTTCCTACTATTACTCTAGTATCATTAGTTCCTCCAGAAACCGCATCCGGAGTATAATTACCTATGCTTACAATCTCA
>CAZTVP010000058.1:0-9202 GCA_964616995.1 uncultured Comamonadaceae bacterium | reverse complement strand
AGCCATTTCTATTACAAGGTCATTTTCTGTATGAGGAAATTCTAAATCTGCTACCGATAATTCCAGACCATCCCTGCGAGCGCTTTCATGTGGAGCCATTGGAGTTTTTAACCTAAAACTCTCGGGATGAATTATAGTCTTTGGAGATAGGGACTTTATGGTTAAACTGTCCGACTGGTCTAAATCCCCTGCTTGAACAGGTTTCCAATAATCCGAACTAATAGCGGTGCAAACGATGGAAGAAACCACCGTTTTTCCCACTTCTGTTCCTATTCCTGCTAGTGCTATTCTTCGTGCCATTGGTCTATTACTTTAAATAAGTGGTCTATTTCTGATTCGGTATTAAAGCTATGCAAGCAGAACCGAATGCGTTCTTCTCCTTTTTTAACTGTTGGAGATTTAATAGGAAGAACTTGGAAACCGTTTTCTTGAATGTAGTTTGCCAAGCTTGTTACTTCTTCATTTCCTTCTACCAATAAACTTTGAATCTGTGAATCTGAATCCAGCCAAGCGAGTTTATCGTTCTTCCGCTCGTTCCAGTATTGAATGAGTTTATTGAGTTTCGCTCTATGTGAGTCAGCTTTGAGAATGTTTTGGTAGGCATTTTTTACGCATTGCACCGCAGAGAGAGAAGGAGCAGTAGAATAGATAAAAGGTCGAGAGAAATTCACTAAAAAATCCTTTACCTCTTGACTGCATAGAACACTCGCACCATGCACCCCGAAAGCCTTTCCGTAAGTGACTACTCTGACATCAGCATAAGGATTGTTGAAATCTTCTAATCCTACGGAATGTGCCTCATCTATAATTAGATACGCTTTGTGCTCTTTACAAATTTCTGAGAGTTTTTCTAAGTCTGTTCGGCTGCCGCTCATAGAAAATACCGACTCAGTCACCACAAATTTTTCTCCCCGAGCTGCGTTCAATTTTTGAATAAGAGAATCAAAATCCTGATGCTTAAACTTGAGTGTTTTGGCTAAGCTCAGCCTCTTTCCATCTATAATACTAGCATGCGATTGTTCATCCAGAATGTAGGTGTCATGCTTAGAAGCTAAACAACTGTACAAACCAAGATTTGCCATATAACCAGAAGGGAAGAAGAGTGCAGTTTCAGCCTGATGCGTTTCAGCTATGAAGGCTTCGGTCTCTTCTAAAAAAGGATGATTCCCACTAAGTAACCTAGAACCTGTGCTTCCCTTGGTAGAATGAACCAAATCCGTAGCGTTTTTGGCTAATCCAAGATAATCGTTGGATAGAAAGTCTATTCCTTCTCTCTGTGCAGGAAGTTTTCTGAGGTTATGTTCTTTTTTGCGTTTGGCTAATGATTCCTGAACATGCTTCAAGATTCCACTAATTTTTCTGCTTTTTGAAAAGCTTTCATTGGAGTTAATCCCAAGGTGCTGAACATCTCCTTATCTGAAGTAAAACTCGGGTTTGGAGTGGTCAACAAAACATCTCCCGCAAAAATAGAATTGGCTCCAGCCATAAAACAAAATCCTTGTTCTGAAATACTCATAGTTTCTCTTCCAGCAGAAAGTCTTACCATAGTTTTAGGCATGCATATTCGAGTAACGGCTACCATCCTTACCAGTTCGTCAAAAGAAACTCTAGGCTGTTCCTCTAACGGAGTTCCTTCTACTGGAACTAGCGCATTAATAGGAACAGACTCAGGGTAAGGAGTCAGAGATAATAAAGTCATTAGCATGCCCATTCTATCTTCCACAGATTCTCCCATTCCTATGATTCCTCCAGAACATACCGTGATTTTAGCTTTTCTCACATTGGCTATGGTGTCTAATCTATCGTCATATCCTCTGGTGGAAATAACCTCTCCATAAAAATCTTCAGAACTGTCGATATTGTGATTGTATGCGTAAAGTCCAGCATCTGCCAGCTTTTTGGCTTGGTCTTCCGTTACCATTCCTAAGGTGCAGCACACTTCCATGTCCATGCTGTTCACGGTTTTCACCATGTCTAGCACTTTATCAAAGTCTTTATTGTCTCTCACTTCTCTCCAAGCGGCACCTAGGCACATCCTAGATACTCCAGCTTCTTTGGCTTTTTCTGCTCTCGTTCTTACTTCATCCACTTCCATCAGTTTGTGTACTTTAATATCTGTATGATAACGAGCGGCTTGAGGGCAATAAGCACAGTCCTCTGGACATCCACCGGTTTTAATGGATACTAGATTACTTACTTGAACTTCTCCTACGGTGTGGTTGGCTTTATGTACTTCAGCGGCTTGAAGAACAAGTTCTAGAAAAGGTTTATGATAGAGTTCTACTAGTTTTTCTTTTGTCCAATTATCGGTCATTAGGTCTATTTTTCAATAAGCAAGTATAATGACTCCTTAAGGATTTAAAAAGCAGTTTAACGAGAGGTTACTAACTAACATTTCTAAGGGTAGAATTGGTAATGCCATAGCAGCCTTGGAACTGTTGAAAATGAAATAATTAAACGTAGCGGTGCAATAACTAAGTGTAAATGTTACAATTTTTAGAATTTAAACGTGTTACATTTGTTCATGTAAACCAAAAATTTCGAATGAGAACTGTAAGATTCGACCGTAAAAGAGACAAGGAATTTTCTAAAACTCTCAAAGAAAGAGTTGAAAATTATTTCGTAGAAAATAACATCAGTAAAAAGGCTAACTCAGGTATGGTTTTGAAGACCATAGTCCTAACTATTTTCTATTTGACACCAGTATTTTTACTGTGGTTCGGTACTATCACTAACCCTTGGATTGTGTTATTACTGTATGTGTTAATTGGATTTGGACAAGCTGGCATCGGATTAAGTATAATGCATGATGCTAACCATGGAGCATATTCGGATAAGCCTAAAGTAAACAACCTAATATCTAGATATGTTGACTTTGTAGGAGGAAGTAGCATCACATGGAGAATCCAACATAATGTACTTCATCACACTTATACCAATATAGATGGATTTGATGAGGATATAGATGCTCCGGGGTATTTGAGATTTTCTCCTCATACGGAGAGAAAAGCTATTCATAGACTTCAGCATATTTATGCTTGGTTCTTCTATTCGTTAATGACCGTTTTCTGGATTACAGCTAAAGACTTTCTTCAGCTAAAGAGATATAACGAGATGAACCTTGTAAAAGGACAGAACACTACTTTCAAAGCAGAGCTTTGGAAAATGATAGGATTCAAAACACTTTATTGGGTGGTTCTTTTTGTAATTCCTATGGTAGTTCTAACCCCTGCGGTAGCTTGGTGGGTTGTACTTGTTAGCTTCATAGCTGCTCATTTAGTTTCTGGATTAGTATTGGCTATGATATTCCAACCAGCCCATGTAATGGAAGACTTAAAATTTGATTTACCATCAGAATCTGGTCAGATGGAAACTCACCCGCTTGTACACCAGCTAGAGACTACAGCTAACTTTGCTAACAACAGCAAGATTTTAAGTTGGTACTGTGGAGGGTTGAATTTCCAGATTGAGCACCACTTGTTTCCTAACATCTGTCATGTGCACTATAAGAAGATAGCACCTATCGTAAAGAAAACCGCGAAAGAATTTGGTATTCCATACCATGAACATAAAACTTTTGTGCGAGCTTTGTGGTATCATACGAAGATGCTCAAAGCATTAGGCAGAGCATAGAATTAAAGTACACAACATTTGAGTTCATTTAAAGAACTAGGGTTATCTAATCCTATACTAAAGGCATTAGAAGGATTAAAATTCGAGAAGCCCACTGACATTCAAGCAGGAGCTATTCCCATCTTGCTTGAAAATCAACAAGATTTTATAGGACTGGCTCACACCGGAACTGGTAAAACGGCAGCGTTCGCGCTGCCGTTACTTGATTTAGTAGATACTAGTGTTCAAGTTACTCAGGCTTTAGTATTAAGTCCTACCAGAGAGCTTTGCCAGCAGATAGCTGACCAAATAGTTCTATTTAATAAGCACAATAGAAAGCTAAAAACTTCTGTAGTTTATGGAGGTACGGCCATTTCAACTCAATTGAGAGATTTGAAGAAGCCGCCTCATATCCTTATTGCAACGCCAGGAAGACTTATAGACCTCATAGAGCGTAAATCTGCTAAGCTCGGAGATTTAAAATATCTCGTGCTAGATGAAGCAGATGAAATGCTTAACATGGGCTTTAAGGAGGATATAGATGTTATCCTAAAGTCAGCTCCGAAAGAGAGAGCTACGTGGCTTTTTTCTGCTACCATGCCAGATGGAATCAGAAGAATAGTAGAGAAGTACATGAAGCCTGGAGCTGCTGAAGTAAAAGTGAGCCAAGGGAACGAGACGAATAAAAACATTAGCCACGAGTATGTGGTAGTGAATAATAGCTTCAAACAATCTACGCTGACTAGATTCATAGATACTCATCCAGAGATGAGAGCTATTGTATTCTGTAGAACCAAAGCAGGAACACAGTCGCTGGCTGAAGACCTCATACGGAAGGGATATGAAGTAGGTGCACTTCATGGAGACATGAGCCAAGCTCAGCGAACGAGAGTTATGAATCAGCTGAAGGCAGATAAAATCAAGATTTGTATCTGTACAGATGTAGCCGCTCGTGGTATAGATGTAAATAACCTTACTCACGTTTTCCATTATCAGCTCCCAGATGATATTTCGTACTACACGCATAGAAGTGGAAGAACTGCTAGAGCGGGTAAGAAAGGAACTTCACTAGCTATCATTAATAAGAGTGAGCTTAGAAAAATAAGAACACTTGAAAAACAGCTAAACACTGAGTTTAAAGAAGTAACTCCTCCAGATGCTTCTCAGGTGCTGGAACTCAATCTAACCAAGTGGGCAGAAAGATTGGAGAAAGCTTCTTTCCCTAAAGGAGTGGACATGGCTGTAGTGGCCAAGGTTTCATCAGCTTTATCCGAGTATTCTCATGAAGATTTACTCGAAAAAGTGGTGGCACTAGAAGTTCAGAAACTGTTTAAAGGAGAAACCAAGTCAAACTCAAGAAGAGAAAGAGAGCCTAGAAACGAGAGAGGTGGAAGAGAACGTGGAGGAAGAGAAAGAAGGTCTGAAGGAAGGGGAGATAGGCGAGAAAAAAGAGGAGATAGAAGAAGCGAATTTGACTTCGATTCTAAAGGTTCAAATAAAAACAGAACTAAGTTCTACATAAACGTAGGTCAGCGAGATGAAATCAGCAGAACAGACCTCTTAAACTTTCTGATAGAGCAGACAGGTTTCAGCAGGAGAGATTTCGGGACTATAGACATGGAAAGCTCTCACAGCTATTTCGAAGTAGATGAGAAAAAGAGTAACCAAGTAATGGGTAAATTCAGAGGATTTTCCATAGACGGAAGAGAATTAAGAGTAAATCCAGATGGTGCTGAAGGTGGCAAGTCTAGGTCTTCTGGGAAAAAGAAGAAAGCTGATAAAAAAGGAAAGAAAAAATCGGCTAAAAGAGGAGCTAAGAGAAGAAGATAACCATGAAAAAAACACTGAAAATAGGAGCATTAGTTCTGCTGCTTTTAGTGGGAGTGGCCTTTGTTTTTTTCTATCCTAAAATAAAGAGTGTAACTGCTGTTAACGTCTTGCCAGAAAGTGATGCTGCTGTAGCATTTTACATTCCCTCAGGAGCTGATGAAACTCAAGTGCTAGAGCTATTAAAAAGTGAAAACATAATAGCTTCAGAAGATGGAGTTGCTTGGCTCTTTGAGCAAAAGAATTACAGAGGAAATAATGTAGTTTCAGGTAAATACACTATTCAGCCTAAGTGGTCTAATAATGACTTAGTAAATCACCTCAGAGCAGGAAGAGGAAAAGAAGAGGTGAAAGTTCAGTTCAATCAGCTTAGAACAAAAGAAGAATTAGCGGGAAGATTAGCCAAAAACATAGAGGCTGATTCTATTTCTGTGGCTCAATGGTTAAACAACACAGATTCTGTAGCGAAATACGGCTTCAATAAAAACACCATAATTTCCATGTTCATACCTAATACGTATAACATGGACTGGAGCACATCCACACCAGAACTCATGAAGCGAATGGCCAAGGAGTTCAAAGCTTTTTGGACTCCAGAGCGTGTTTCTAAAGCCAAGGCCATGAAAATGACACAGAGTGAGGTGGTTACGCTGGCATCTATCGTCTATTGGGAAACGAAGCTGGCCAAGGATATGCCTAAAGTAGCCGGTGTTTATGTGAACAGGCTCAAGCGTGGAATTCCTCTACAGGCAGACCCCACGGTCATTTATGCGGTAGGTGACTTCAGCATACAAAGAGTCTTAAACAAGCACTTGGCGGTAGATTCTCCTTACAATACGTATAAATATCCGGGACTTCCTCCTGGCCCTATTCTAATTCCTCCTATCAAGTATGTAGATGCCGTATTGAACTTTACAAAGCACGATTATATCTACTTTGTAGCCAAGGAAGATTTTTCGGGAGAAAGCTACTTCGCTAAGACGCTTTCTCAGCATAACATCTACGCAGCCCGTTTCAGAAGAGCATTAAATGAAAGAGGCATTTACAGGTAAAATACTATGGTTTCTCATTTGCGGTGCAATGGTTTTTGTGCTTCATTCGTGTAATAATTACAAAGGAACATCTTCAAAACTTAGTGAAGTTAACTACAATTCCACTAAAGAAAAAGCGAATGATTCAACAGCTTTTATTGACTATCTAAAGGCAAGAAAAGAATTAATTGAAACATTTGATTCAATTAATACGGAAATGGAAATTCAACAAGCTAGAATCGATTCAGCTTTGGCTAAAGCGAATGTTGAAAGTGTTCAAGAATTAATAGAACGAATGGAATTAGCCATTTCTAACTTATCCTCCAAAAGAATTGATAGTATTCCATTTGATTTTAGAGCTTGGGGTGCGGAACCTTTTTGGTATTTAGAACTTAATGATTCTACTTTAATATTTAATGATTCTTCAAGTTTTAGATTAGTTCAAGAAATAGAGAACGTAGGTTTCTCTCTAAAATTTCCAAAGACTTTTCATTTTCTGGCTGAAGCTTCTAACTCATCTTTGATTCTAATTATAAATAAAGAAGAATGTGAAGGATGTAGTTATGATAACAGTGAGGGCGAAAGTGAACTAAAAGTTCAAGTTCTGATTGCTGATGAATATGGAATCAATTCCTTTCTAGGGTGTGGAGAATTCGCGGAATAATGGATAATACTTTAATAATATTTTTTTTCACTATCGTAATTGGTCTGACTAGTTGTGATTTCAATTCGCATCAAAAAGAGGTAAAAAAGAAACAACAGGAGCTAAAAACCCTACAAGACTCAGTCAAACTATTAAAGAATAAAATAGCAGAACAGAAAAACCTCGAACCCCAAACCCCAAACTCAAAACTCCCCAAACCCCTCCCAGACCAATTAAAATTCTCCCAAACCAACATCACCCTTTCAGACACCTCATTCCAACTAACCCATCCAGAAAACTGGAAAATATCGGTAGCTCAAGAAGGATTTGGAAGACTAAGATTTTTGGCTAAAAGCCCTGATAATCGACTGTTCGTAACAGACATGAAAAACCGGACAGACAATTCTAAAGGAAAAGTCTTCATCCTAAAGGAATTCAATAAAGAGTCGGCTACATTCGATACTTGTATTACCTATATGGAGAACCTCAGAAACCCTAATAACCTTGTCTTTCATGCAGATACAAATGGAGTAGAATGGTTATACTTGGCTTTAACCCAAAAGTTAGTGAGGTTTAAGTATGCTCATGGTGAAACCAGTCCTACAGCTCAAGAAGAAGTTATAGCTACGTTTCCAGATTATGGGTTAAGCTATAAATACGGAGGTTGGCATCTGACCAGAACCGTAGCTATTCATGATGAGAAGTTGTATGTGAGTGTAGGCTCCAGTTGTAATGCCTGTGAAGAAAAAGAACCCGAACGGGCTTCTATTTTAGAAATGAATTTAGATGGAAAGAACGTTTCTCATTACGCCTATGGGGTAAGAAATGCTGTAGATATCAACTGGATTCATAATCAGCTTTACAGTACAAATATGGGAGCAGACCATTTAGGAGATGAAGCTCCTGATGAAGCGCTTTATAGACTTGAGAGAGGTAAGCACTACGGCTGGCCATACTACTATCAGTATGATGGAAAAATTTTGAAAGACGCTTCTCAAGACTGGAGGTATGATAGTCTAAAAGCTGAAAACGTCCCTTTAGCATTAGCTGAGTTGGGAGGTCATTCGGCTCCGTTAGGATTTGAATTCTTTGAAGGCGAAAACTGGCCTACTTCCGTGAGGAATTATTTTCTAGTAGCATTGCACGGCTCAGGAAAAGTGAGAATAGGAAATGGGTATAACATAGTCCGAGTAGTAGAAGGAAAGGAGCCTGAACCTATTATTTATGGCTGGTTAAAAGATGGCCACAGATTCGGAAGACCCACAGATGTCTTTATTTATGATGAGAACTCCTTCTTCATTACAGATGACCATAGAGGAGTGCTATATTTTGTGGAGGTAAAATAAAAGAGCTGACTACTCGAGCCAACTCCTTATTTATAATCTAATTTTTTAGCAATTGTGAGTTGTGTACTACTGAATCGTTTTTATCTACAAACTGAATTATATATCCACCAGTAGCTAACTCAGTTACATTTAAGCTGATTTGGTTGCTAGCATTCAGACCTTTAGTAAACACCACTCTTCCTGACATATCTACAATCTGAACTTTGGTTATATCAGAAGATAATCCTTGAATTTCGACTAAGTCTTTGGCAGGATTAGGGTAAATTTCTAGGGATGAGACCATCTCATCTACAGATAACGGTTGAAATGATAACTCGAGTGTATCCGTATCGCTTCCGCACTCATTGGTTACAGTGAGTGTGATCTCATAAGAATCAGTGGATGAAAACTGTTCTGCAGGGAAAGCAAATTCAGAGGAGTTTCCATTGTCAAAATCCCACTGATACGAATCTGCAGAGGCCACGTTATGAAATGCAAAGGTCAAATCTCCTATTAATTCCAATTGAATATCTGCTTTAGGAGGAACACATGGAAAACAGCCGTCATAATGGCCTTGGACAGCATCTGTTCTGCTGAATAAGTTTTGCGTAGCTGAATCATTTTCATTTGGTTCAGCATGAATAGCTGCATAGGAATAACAGTATTCATCAAAGGGCTGAAGAATAGGAATCTCAGATGAAAGCAAGAATTTACGATCTCCAGAAGAATTACCCGAAGTCACTTCACTCCAAGGTTCACAGCCG
>CAZTVP010000057.1:0-9203 GCA_964616995.1 uncultured Comamonadaceae bacterium | reverse complement strand
GCTCAGGAGGAATGATAGGAGCAAGTTATCTACGTGAGATTTATGCAAGAGAAGAAATAGCTACAAGTAAGATGAAGGAGCATTATGATGCGGTTTCTAAAGATATTTTGAATCCTGTGATTTTGGCCATGGCTACGCATGACTTAGCGCTGAGGTATAGAAAAGTAGAGCTAGAGGGCAAAATCCATTTAATGGACAGAGCCTACAGTTTCGAGCGGAAGCTGAACCTGAACACGAATCACCTTTTGGACAAGCAACTTGGGGATTATACAGCACCTGAGATAAATTCTGAGATTCCACTGATGCTCTTTGCTCCTACTATCACATTGGATGGCAGAAGACTCGTAACTGGGGCATTAGACTATTCTTTTCTCTGCGGTGCAAAGGAAGGAACACTACAAGAAAACGTCTGCTACACTCAGTTTTTTCAAAATCAGTCGCCATTAGAAACCAAGTTCACTTCTGTTTTAAGAATGAATGCCACTTTCCCTTACATTCTACCAGCTACTACACTGCCTACGGCTGAATCTGTGAAAGTGTCTGATGCAGGACTGAGAGACAACTTTGGGTTGAGGTTAGTTTACAATTACTTGGACGAAATGAAGGATTGGGTAGAGGAAAATACAAGTGGTGTGGTCATCATAGAAGTGAGAGATACAGAAAAGCTAGCAGATAGAAAGCCAAGGACGAAAAAACTACTCAGCGAGATTAGTGCTCCTCTCGGAGGTGTTTATTCCAATGTAGTAAAGACCCAAGACTATGACAACCAACTTCAGTTTGAACTACTGAACTCAGATTATGCTGTACCGCTTCATCAAGTGAGTTTAGAACTTTCCGTTCCAGAGGAAAAAAGAGTTTCACTGAGTTGGCATCTTACAGAGCTGGAAAAAATGACCGTGCTTTCGGGAGTCAATCACCCTTCCTTTGAAAACGCTGTAAAAGAACTTCAGTCTCTTTTAAAGTGACCGTATTCGGTTTATTAGCGTCAAATATGCATATTTGTGAATATGAGTAACTCACCCGAAAATCAACAGCCGGAAGAAGAAAAGCAGAAAGCAGCCGCTAAAAAAGCGGATGAAGAGTTAAAAGCTGCCAAAGCCAAGCAAGAGAAAGAAAAAGTAAACCTGGATAGTAATTTCCAGAAATTTCTGGTTTCGCTCAGGCGATATTTAAAATCCCTCACGAGTTTAAAAGAAGGAATAGACCATGAAGGAACTGCTGCTGGGATAAAAAACGATGTAGAGTTTAGAGGTCATGCGGCTTGGATTTTAGTTTGTTCTATTCTAATAGCTTGTTTAGGACTGAATACGAATAGTCCTGCTGTGGTAATAGGAGCCATGTTAATCTCACCTTTAATGGGGCCGATTCTGGGAGTGGGCTTTGCCGCTGGAACTAATGATGGTGAGCTACTGGTAAAGTCTATTAAGAACTACGGTTCTACCATTTTTATCAGTTTGTTAATCAGTACACTGTATTTCTATTTCACTCCGTTTAAAGAGGTAAATGCTGAGCTATTCAGCAGAACGAGTGCCACTATTTACGCTATTCTAGTAGCATTTGTAGGTGGTGCTGCAGGGATTATAGCTGGGAGTCGATCACTTAAGAGTAACGTGGTTCCTGGTGTAGCTATAGCCACTGCTTTAATGCCTCCACTTTGCACCGCTGGTTATGGACTTGCCATTGGAAATATGGGTTATTTCTTGGGTGCTTTTTACTTGTTCTTTATCAATTCTGTTTTCATAGCGCTGCCTACATACTTATACATCAGGTACCTGAGATTTCCGGTGAAGCAGTTTGTAGACCCGCTAAGAGAGAAGAAGATTAAAAATTACATTTTCATTTTCATTATAGTGGTGATGATTCCGAGTGTGGTTACGTTCTGGAATGTGCTGAATCATTCTATAGTAGAAAGAAATATAGCGGCTTATAATTCATTTGTAGAAGATGAGGTAGCCAAGTACAACGCCTTTGTGCTAGCTCCTGCACACTTCCATGAAGGAGATTCTGTAAGCTGTACTTTTCACCTGAAAGGAGACGTAATTCCTGAGGATAGAATAGCACTCCTGAGAAGTGCTGCTAGAGACTTTGACCTTATAGAAGAGCACATCTTTTTCACTCAAGATAAGGATATAGAGTCCATAGTGGATAGAATGAATCAGCAGGAAAATTCGGCTATGTCTCAGAAAGACATTTTTATCAATAAGCTGGAAGATGAAAATGCCAAGCTCAAGTCTGAATTGGCAGATATAAAAGGTCAATTCTCCCTAATGGAAAAGGTAGAGGAGGAGCTAGGTTTGCTTTATCCTGAAATGAATCACAAACATTTACATGTAAACGGAGGAGAAGGATTGTATAACCTTATCTACACTTGGAGTGCAAGACTAAAAGAAGAAGAATCTTCTGAAAAAGACCAAGCTTTAAAGAAGTGGCTTCCTAAACGACTTGAAGCTGATAGCGTGGTTTTTACCCGGTTTGATTAGAATTTTGTATGGATAAAACTCAATCGAATATTGGTTCAAAAGAACGAAAACTGACCATAGCTAAAAATGTATTTGCTCTAATAATTCTAATGTCATTTGGGCTTGTGTTCTCCTTATTGGGCTTGAAAATGTTCATTGAGGAAAGGACTAGAAACTTAGAAACTTCGGGAAGAGTAACTGGAACAATTGATAATACTAGAGTCGTTTCAAAAGTCAAAAAAGTTGGAGCTGTCCCATTTGTAATGAAAGAGAGTAATCATTTACAAATCAAGCTAAATGATAGTGATGAAAAGTTCGCTACTTACAATCCTGAACAAGAGTATTCTGAGTTACGCAAGGAGCTTGGCCCTGGACAAAAAGTAACCATTTATTTCACCAATTCTTCAGCAGAATCTCCATCAAATAATATTCTTCAAATAGAGAAGAATAATCAAATATTATTAAGTCATTCAATCTATAGTAGAAATCACTCAATTGCCGCTATACCTATAATTATTTTCGGTGTTTTTTGCCTTGGTTGTTTCTTTTGGTCGCTGAGGAGAAAGAAATTAGACCAAAAATGGAAATAGACATTTTAGTATAGCCTTTGAAACAAAAAAGCCCAACATAAAGTCGGGCTTTTCATCATCACTGAGTGATATATCTTATTTAGAAAATCTTTTTCTTTCTTTAATTCTAGCAGACTTACCAGTTCTTTCTCTCTGGTAGAAAATTCTAGCTCTTCTAACTTTACCTCTCTTAGTCACTTTTACTTCTTCTATAAAAGGGCTGTTAATTGGGAAGATTCTTTCTACTCCGATTCCACCTGACATTTTTCTTACTGTAAATGTCTCAGTAGTACCAGAACCTCTTCTCTGAATAACTACACCTTGGAACTGCTGAACTCTTTCCTTGTTACCTTCCTTGATTTTATAGCTTACTACTATAGTATCACCTGCTCCGAATTCTGGAAGCTGATTAGCTTCGATTAATTTCTCCGATACTTCTCTTAAGATGTCCATCCTTTTAGTGTTTATTCAAAATTTTGGGAGTGCAAATTTACAATATAATCTTAAGATAACCCTTTTTTAAAGGATTATTTTTATAGTCTCAACTTTAATCCGAAAGTAGTCTCTAATCCACTGTAATTACTCGATTGATTCAGGGTAGAATTGAATTGCTGAGTGCTATTCCATCTCATTTGTGGGTTGATGAATAAACTCAATTTTTCAGACAGATGCTTGTTCACATAAATTCCCAGCTGATAAGATGTCATCATGCGGTTAACTGCACTTCTATCTTCGGATAAGTTCATTAGAACAGATTCTGAATTATAAAGCTCTCCATTAGCGTTAGCTAGAATATTAAACCCAACTCCAGCATTTAACCCAAATTGAAGGGTAGAAGCCTGATAAAGGTCATAACCCACTAAAGCAGGAATCTGGATGTAATTCAGCTGGTTCGTCAGTGCCACATTTTCTTGTATGGGTACTTCGTTTTCTACTATTACTGTCTCAGTGCCCATGAGCACTTCAGTAGGGTTTCCGTCTATGATTACTGTTTCATATATGTTTTGAGTTTCTTCGGTCTGTACTAATTCAGTGGTATGAAGAACTCCTTTTAACTCTTGTGCAGCTGATAGAAATCCTAATCCTAGACTGAAGTTGAATCTATTTACAGAACGCTCAGCAGCTAGTCCAAATCCCATTTGTCTTGATGAAAAGGCTTGATTTTCTATAGAAAGTTGACTTTCTGATGTGTTTCCTTGATTAGCAGAAAAATCTGCAAATGAAACATATGACTTAACGCCCCATTTTCTTCTGTTGTAAGCATCCGCTTTAGCCGGGTCAAAATTCAATAAATCTGTACTTGGTAGCTTGGTCAATGAATTGAAGGTGAGCGGCTGTAAATTGAATAAGCGAACATTTTCTACAGTAGTTTCTGAGCTTGAAGTTTTAAATGAGTTGCCCTCATTGAAAGACTCGGATTCATCTATGTTTTCTCCTGCTGAAGCTCCAAGGTTCTCCGAGGAGTCAGCTAACTCCTTTGACGCTAATCCTAAATCCTCTGCGGTTTCTATAACTTCAGTATCAAGGTTCGCATAAGTCTCCATCATATCCGAGGATAAATTATCATCTGTAACTTCACTTGAGCCTGAAACTTCTTGATTACTGGCGAGTGCAAAATTTTCTACTTGGTTTAAACTAGTATTTGATTTATTTATTTCTAGAGCTCTCGTACTGGCTAATATAGAACTGGTAATTGCTGAATTATTTTCACGTGCTGAGGAATTTCCATACGCTGAGCTATTTGTAGGAATAACGCTTCTGTTTTGCACCGCAGAACTGTTTACTGAAATTCCTATAGAAGCCAGCATGTCCTTAGAATCATGATAGTCTTCTAGTGCAGTGTCAGAAGAAAGCGTAACATCATTTTCCCAATCATCCACACAATCAACTAAACTCGTTTCTGATTCCGAATTATCCGTATCAGCTATGAAATGAACTGCTGAACTTTCAGCTATCAACTGTTCACTATTGTTCGTTTCAGTTTGGGCCATGTTTTCAGTGCCCAGTATCATGTACAGTCCAAGACCAATAGCCGTGGCAGAAGTTCCTATAATTAAGGTGGAGACCAAAACTTTTTGGAAAAAAAGCTGCTTGGCAGCCTTTACTACTCCTGTTTTTACTGAAGACGATGGCGTAACTTGCACATCGCCTAGTGTTTCTCTAAATATGTCGTCTATCTGTTCTTTCATCACTTAAGAAACATTGAATTTTTTCTCGTTAACATCACTTGGTGTTGTGTATTCTAATTTTTTCTGGAGGAGTTTTCTGGCTCTTGATAACTGACTTTTAGAAGTGTTCACCGAGACACCTAAGTACTCTGAAATTTCTACATGGGTTAAGTTTTCAAAAACATATAAATTAAAAATAGTTCTATAACCATCAGGAAGTTCTTGTATCATTCTCAGTAGCTTAGCTTCTGTAACTGCCAGCTCTGATTTATACCTATTTCCTTGTGAGTCTAAACTTTCTGGGTCAACTATATCCAATTCATTATCGCTAAATACATAGCGGTAATTTTTCTTGGTATAATTGATAGCGTTGTTAATCATAATACGCTTGGCCCATGTGTAGAAACTAAAACCACTTTCTAAGTCGAATTTCTTCCTGTTCTTATAAATTTTAATGAATCCTTCCTGAAGCATATCTTCGGCATCAGCTCTATCTCTGGAAAACCTCAAACATACACCCATAAGGGCTCCGCTATACTTATCGTATAGTTTCTGAAAGGCAATATTATTACCTCGTACAAACTTTATTAAGAGTTTATCAGAGCTCATTTAGGTGAAGGCTTCGGTATAAATACAACTTGGAGTTGCAGGGGTGGCGTCTACCTCCTAATAGTACGGTCATCTAGAATAAGTGCGGAGAGGAGCGCTAGATCTCTCTTTGAGAGTCATCTAATAAGTCGGGTCTTAGTCGTTTAGTTCTTTCCAGTGCTTGTTCTTCTTCCCATTCTTTAATCTTTTTAAAGTTACCGCTGCGCAAAACATCAGGAACTTCCCATCCATTGAACTTTGCGGGTCTGGTGTAAACAGGCGGAGCCAACAGGTTATCTTGGAAAGAATCTGTGAGGGCGCTGGTTTCATCATTCAGCACCCCAGGAATTAACCGAATAATAGAATCTGAAAGTACCGCTGCTGCCAACTCACCTCCAGAAAGCACATAATCACCAATAGAAATTTCTCTTGTGATGATGTGTTCTCTAAGTCTATGGTCTATTCCTTTATAATGACCACAAATTATAATAAGGTTTTTAGTCAGAGATAGTGCGTTAGAAATTCCTTGGTTCAGTCTCTCACCATCAGGAGTCATGTAGATGATTTCATCATACTCTCTTTCGGCTTTTAAGCTGTTCACACAGTCTAGTATGGGCTGAATAGTCATTACCATTCCCGCAGAACCTCCGAAGGCGTAGTCATCTACTTTCTTATGCTTATTAGTAGAATATGAACGAATGTCGTGAACATGAACTTCTACTAATCCTTTTTGTTGTGCTCTGGCTAAGATAGAGTCGCTAAACGGTCCTTCTAGAAGCTTGGGTAATATGGTAAGAATATCTATTCTCACTGGTCTTAGTATTGAGGATGGTTAGGCTTATTGGCTAGAATACTTTCTATGTTCTCCATCACTTCATCTGTAATCAGGTGTTTGTATTCTAGGCTTTTAAGATTTTCCTCTAGTTGATGCGTTTTAGAAGCTCCTAAAATTACAGTACTCACATTTGGATTTTTCAAGCACCATAAAACTCCTAGCTGCGGCAGAGAAATGCCTAATTCGTCAGCCAGATTCTTGAGTTTCTCTACTTTGGTAAAGTTCTCTTGAACAAGTAAAATCTCTGCTAGCCAGTCTAGTTCGTCTCTTTTCAGTCTAAAATCATCTGCATTTTTTCCTATGTACTTTCCAGTCAAAAACCCACTGGCCAGAGGACTCCAAATAGTAGTTCCTAATCCAACAGTCTTATAAATTTGACTGTATTCAACTTCTACCTTTCTTCTCACTAGCATATTATACTGCGGCTGTTCCATGGTAGGGCCTATAAGGTTATATCTTTCCGCTACCATGTGAGCTTCCATAATTTCCTGTGCGCTCCATTCGCTAGTTCCCCAGTAAAGTATTTTTCCCTGAGTAATGAGGTTATGCATACTCCAAACGGTTTCTGCTATAGGAGTTTCTTTATCTGGTCTGTGACAAAAGAATAAGTCTAGGTAATCCACTCGCAGCCTTTTCATAGCCTGTTCACAAGCTTCTACAATGTGTTTACGGTGTAGGCCTCTTTGGGTAGGTAATTTACCTCCAGCCCCGAAGAATACTTTAGATGATACAGTGTAAGTGTCTCTATTCCAGTCTTTTTTAGAAAGTATCTCACCCATTACTTCTTCTGATTTTCCGGCTGCATAAACTTCCGCATTATCGAAGAAATTTACTCCCGCATCATAGGCTATGTCCATTAACCTTTCAGAGGTGTTATCACCTATTTGATTCCCAAATGTTATCCACGAACCGAATGATAGTTCACTTACTTGTAGTCCTGATTTTCCTAGTCTTCGGTACTCCATTTTTAAAGATTTTAAAAGGGCTAAATTACTTTTTTCTGCGGTGCAATGGGGTTCTATCTCTACCAAGGTTAACAAGTTTTAGAAAAGCTACATATTCTAGACTTAGACCATCTACTTTTGGCACTTTATGCAAGGAAGCTTTTTCAGAAATAGACAATTCAATCTGTTGTTTTTCAGTTCCATATTTTTTATGATGAGCTTCACTACTCCGCTTGCAGAGCTTACGGATTACTTGGAAGTGTTTTCTTCAAAAGATTGGATAGGAGTGGTAATAGCCATGTTCACTGCAGGTGCTCTTCTAAGTAGATTTTACAGTGGAAGATTAGCAGATAGAATAGGAAGAGTTCCTATAATGCTTGTGGGCACAGTCGTTACCGCCATCAGTGGATGTTTATACATTTTTACTACTTCGCTTGGGCTATTGCTCATGCTCAGGTTTTTTCATGGATTAAGTACAGGATGGCGCCCTGTGGGAACTACTGCTTTTTTAAGTGACATTATTCCCGTTACTAGAAGGGGAGAAGCCTTAGGTTATCTGGGAATAGCAGGAAGTTCTGGAAGTGCACTTGGCCCTTGGATAGGAAGTTTCTTAAAAGAAGAATATTCATTTGAGCTTATGTTTATAGCTGCCAGCGGGTTCGGAATAGTAGCTCTTGTCATGACACTGATGCTTCCAGAATCACTGCCTAATCCAGAGAAGTTCAAGTGGAGATTTATGAAGTTAAATGAAGGTCAGTTAGTAGCTAAAGCTGCTTATCCAGCACTTGTAGCCATAACCTTAGAAACATTTAGCTTCGGAACAGTAATAACAGTTAGTCCAGATTTTGTAGCCCATCTAGGTTATTCATATAAAGGTGGTTTTCTATTGGTTATAGTATTAAGCTCCATAGTTTCTAGATTTTTC
Organism: uncultured Comamonadaceae bacterium; assembly: GCA_964616995.1. Lineage (GTDB taxonomy): Bacteria > Bacteroidota > Bacteroidia > Flavobacteriales_D > Sanyastnellaceae > ASP10-05a. The sequence continues at coordinate 715 of CAZTVP010000057.1, read as the reverse complement.
TCAGGTAGAGCTGCAGATAAGTCTAATAAGGTAAAACTGCTTCAGCTGGGTATGATCATAGAAATAGCTGCTCTTATTTTTATGGCACTCAGTGTAAATACTTGGATGATTACGGTAGCAGGAGTAATATATGGATTAGGAATAGGTGTCACTCGGCCTACTATTTTTGCTTGGACTGCAGATTTAGCTTCAGAAGGTAAGACGGCTTTGGCACTTTCCACAATGCTTATCGGATTAGAAGTAGGGATTTTTCTAGGTGCGTTTATAAGTGGATTTATATTTAGCGGTGAAGTAGGAAATATATATTTGACTTATTGGATAGCATCAGTTTTCACTTTATTAGCCGTTATGTATCTGAATAGACACAGAAAAAATGGCGTAGCTTTTGATTGAAAATAGTATCATGAAATACTTGAAGTTTCTCATACCGTGTATTTTTCTTTTGGTAGTTAACCATTGCACCGCACAGCGTTATAAAAGTGCAGCAGGAATAAGGATGGATGGGAAAATGATAGGTTTAACTTATTCTCAAAGACTCTTAGGAAAATACACCGCAGAAGGAAATGTAGATTTCAGAAACCAAGAGGTGAAAGGAAGTATTCTAGCCAAAGCACATAAGCCGCTTATTGGTAGAAGTTTAACGTTATTCGGAGGAGGAGGAGTTCACTTTGGTAATTATAAAAACTTTGGCCCTTATTCTGGAATTGACCTAACC
>CAZTVP010000056.1:0-9220 GCA_964616995.1 uncultured Comamonadaceae bacterium | reverse complement strand
TTCTAGTGGCAGTTCGGCTAGTCTAAACCAGATACCTGCTGAAGGTGAATTGTTTACTGGGACGCAGATCATTAATGCTTCTATCACTGTTATAGATGCTGCTGGACTTGAGGCAGTGTGTGAATTCACCATTGAATTAATAGATGATACTCCACCTGTAATTGATTGTTATTCAAATCAATTGTATGAAACAGATTTGGGTGAGTGTTCTTATGTGTTAGAATATGAACCACCATTCATGGAGGATGCCTGCGGAATAGCAAGTGTGGAGTTAACTCAAGGGTTGCCTTCAGGTTCGGCATTTCCAGTAGGTGAAACTATAATGGAGTACACTGTAACCGATAATAATGGCAACGTAAGTACTTGTCAATACACCATCACCGTGGAGGATAAGGAAGCACCCACTATAGATTGTCCTCAGGATATGAACCTAGAAGCAGACGGAAACTGTCAAGCTGAAATAGCTGACTATTTATCTAATCTAGCAGTAACAGATAACTGTAGTAATAATATTAGTTTAACTCAAACCCCAGACCAAGGTACACTGTTTAGTGGTGAGATGGAAGTGACCATAACCGCAGAGGATGAATATGGAAATTCCTCATCATGCTCATTTGTATTAACAGTTATAGATACTTCTGCTCCTACTATCGTGTGTCCTTCAGACATTATTCAGGAAGAGCCTATAGTAATGTACGAAGCACCAGAGTTCTCAGATAACTGTGGTGCTGAAATCATCCTGGTAGAAGGTTTAAGTTCAGGAGAGGTATTCGAACATGGTTTCACAACAGTGACATATCAAGCAGTAGATGAATCAGGAAACTCTACTGAATGTTCATTTAATGTTCTGGTAAATTCACCACCAGATGGAGTGGCAGATACCACTTTTGTAGAAAGCTGGGTGGATGACGGAATATACGTAGAAGTTATTTCTAACGACTCTGATCCAGACGGAGATGATTTTGAGATTACTGAAGCTTGGACCGTAAATGATGACAATGATGTAGATATTTATGGCGATGATACCTTAGAATTCATAATGTATGAAGAAGACTGGTGTGGAGTGGATACAGTTTATTATGTGATTTGTGACACTTTCGGTGCTTGTGATACCGTGGTTTCTCCTATCACTGTTGACTGTTATAATGGAATCACTTTGCCTGAAGGGTTTAGTCCAAACAACGATGGAACTAACGATTTATTCGAAATAGTGGGAATTCAACACTTCCCTAATAATAATGTAGAAATTTATAACAGGTGGGGAAGGAAGTTATATGAGAAATATGCATATAACAATGACTGGGATGGAAGCACTCAGACTAGCTTAAATCTTGGTGATGGCGGTATGTTACCAGAAGGCACCTACTTCGTAGTCTTAGACCTTGGAGATGGTTCTCCTCCCATGAAGTCATACGTGTACCTTAGGTACTAAATCGAACAAAAATCACGAACTATTCTCAGCGAAACTCTAAGTTGATTTTCTCGTACAACCGTAAGATAGAACCGCAAAATTCTATTTAACCAGAAAAGAATTGACTAGAAGAGTTGTAATCATTATAGCCACATTAATAGCTTCGTGGACTTCTTTAGCCACGAGCTATACTGTAATCTCCACTAGCGACAGCGGTGCTGGCTCACTTCGTGAGGCCATCACTCAGGCTAATGCTAATGCAGGTGCAGATACTATCGAATTTAATATTCCGGGCTCTGGAACTAGAACTATTAGTTTATTCTCCAGCCTTCCTTCAATAACTGACCAGTTATACATCAATGGCTATACACAACCTGGAACTTATGAAAACTCAGGTACAGCCATGTTTAACGGAAACATTTTGATAAGCTTAGACGGAAATGGCTCTGGATTCACAGGTTTAATCCTTTCAAGTTCCGCAGATGGATCTTTGATTAGAGGTTTACATCTAGTTGATTTTGCTTCGCAATCTATACATATCCAATCTGGTTCTAGAAATAATAGAATATCAGGATGTTTAATAGGAGTAAATACGAGTATAAATGCTTCTTCAGGAACAGGAAACAAAATTTTGGTTGAGGGAAATAATAATTTCATTGGAGACTATGGAAGTCAACACAATAATTTCATTTCTGGGTGTCCTAATTCTGCTGCTGTAGAACTAAATGGAGCTGGATGCTACTCAAATGAAATCGTTTCGAATTTCATCGGTGTGGCTTCAGATGGAGTTACGCACATTGGAGGAATAAGAAACGGATTATTGTTTGCAAACGGAGCTTACAATAACAGAGCAGGAAATAACTGGAATGGAAATACCAATTACATATTTAGCGCAGCTCAAGAGGGAGTGCTTGTTACAGGAAACACCACCAGCAATAATGAAATAACTGCAAATAGAATTATAGGAAGCGGAGGTTTAGGAATTGATTTAGGAGGTGATGGCGTTACTTCCAATGATACGAACGATTCAGATTCAGGACCGAATGGTTTAACCAATTACCCATCAGTTTTAAATGCAATAACTGATACAGAAGGTCGAGTTTACATTAAGTTGCAGTATGATGGTGCACCGTTTCAAAGTGTCCAATTTGACTTTTACATCAATGATGCTGGAACTCAAGATCCCTCAGGCCATGGCGAAGGAGCTATTTGGTTGGGAAGAGCTTGGCAAACGTTCGGCTCTAATCCATCTCAAGAAGTTTATGTTACCGCTGGTCATTGGCAGTGGTTTGATGCTGGAGATATGATTTCTGTCACAGCTACTCCTGATAGTAATAGCGGAACTTCAGAATTTTCGCCTTCTTTTCCAGTCACAGAAGGAACGCTTAGAGTTACGAATACTTCAGAAACCGTGAACGGAGATGTTTCTAACATAGTAGATTTATTATTAAATCCAGGAGCAGATGGAATTTCTTTAAGGGAAGCTATTCTAGCTGGAAATAATACGTTAAATGCTTGGACACCTCACTACATCTATTTTGACTTGCCCGGCAGTGGTCCTCAGACAATTAGTCCTACTTCTGAATTGCCGGCATTAACAAGAGACTTTAGAATAGATGGTTATAAAGATCCAGAATATTCAAGTGGCAATCTAGTGGTGCAATTAGATGGAAGCTTGGCAGGATTAGGAGCAAATGGATTCACAATCAATTCAGATTGGTGTGCCGTTTACGGTTTATCAATTACAAACTTTGATGGTGATGGAATAGAAGTTAATGATGCAGATCATTTTGAAATGGTAAACTCTTACATCGGAGTTGAACGAGATGGAGTTACATGTGCTGGAAATGGAGGAGCTGGACTGAGAATAATAGACAGTGATAGCCACGAATTAGGAAGAGAAAGCTGGGAAGAGGGACCAAATGTAATTTCCGCAAATGGAGAAGCTGGAATAATAATTTCAGGTTCTGACAGCTTTGAGAATGAAATTGAAAGAACTTATATAGGAACTGATGCTTCTGGATTAAATTCATGTGGAACACAACCCTATGGAATAATCTTAGAGAATGGAGCCAACCTAAATACAATCGGTTCATATACAACGGGAGCTTATGAAAATGTCATTGCAGGGCATACTCAAGACGGAATCCTAATCAGAGATTCAGGCAGTGATATCAATAAAGTGATCAATTGTTTTATAGGTATTGGGTCAGATGGAAGCACGCCTATTCCTAACGGAAGATACGGTGTTCATGTATCAAATGGACCAAATCTAACTCGGGTAGGAGAAATCAACAATGGAAACGTCATTTCATCGAATGGAAATTCAGGAGTATATCTGAATGGAAATAATACTACCTTTTGTTATGTAGATGATAACGTTATTGGTTTGGATGAAACTGGGCTACTAGATAGGGGAAATGGAAATGATGGAGTAGAACTAGTAAATACAAGAAGCCATGAAATAGGAGCTAATGCTGGAAATGTAATTTCAGGAAATGGAACAAATGGAATAGCGGTTACCAATTCTGATTTTATTTGGATTAGTGCAAATAAAATTGGAACGGATATCAATGGGCAAGTAGCCATACCAAATGATTTAAGAGGAATAGATTTAGATGAAGTAAATGGTCCAAGTTATATAGGTATTACTTCCGATTTCAATGCTTCATCAGATATCAATGATTTTAGAAATATTATTTCTGGAAATACAGAAGATGGTATTTATGCTCAGGAATGTTCTGAACTTAGAATAGCTGGAAATTACATAGGAGTTAATGTGGATGGAGATTCAGCTATTCCTAACACAGATTTAGGAATAGATATGTACTTATGTTCTAGTTCGAATTTAATTGGATATGATGAGTCTTTTGACCCTTCTCTAGCGGTGCAATTCAGAAATGTAATCTCTGGAAACTCTCGCTCTGGAATACTGATAGAAGATTCAGACGACCAAGTCATAAAATCAAATTTTATAGGGCTTTCAGCAGATGGTTCATCAGCCATAGCCAATGGCGGTTCTGGAGTTAGAATAACAAGTGGAAGTGAAAACACTATAGTTGGTTCAGATTCTAACAATACGAATGATAATGTTGAAGGAAATGTTATCAGTGGAAATGATGATGATGGAGTTGATGTGAATAGTGCAAATAGTCAAATTAGAGGAAATTTTATTGGAATCAATGCAGGTGGTACTTCTCAAATTCCAAACCTTTCAGATGGAATAGTACTTTCAGAAAATGCCACATCCACAGTAATAGGGGGAGAAGATGCAGCTGATAGAAACATTATTAGCGGAAATGGTGATGACGGAATAGAAGCCAGAAGTGAATCGAATGTGATTAGTGGAAACTATATCGGATTAAGCTCTAATGGATTAAACGCTATTCCTAACCAGTCTGATGGTGTAGTGCTTCTACCAACAGCTAATTTGAATATCATAGGTGGTTCTACAGCCAATTCAGGAAATACCATCAGTGGAAATGCAGATGATGGAATAGAAGTTAGAAGTTCATCTAACCAAATTTTTGGCAATATCATAGGCTTAGATGCTAGTGGAAATAACGCGGTTCCTAATCTAGACTATGGAGTAAGCATAATGGGTGGTTCTATTTCTAACGTTATAGGAGGAGCCGGAGCTAATGAAGGAAATGTAATTAGTGGAAATAATAATGATGGAATCCACATCTGGTCTCCATCTTGTTCTAATTGTCAAAATGTTATCTCAGGAAATATCATAGGGCTAGATATAAATGGAACCCAGGCTAGAGGAAACCAAGGTAGTGGAATAGTAATTTCAGACTCTGGTGGGAATACTATAGGTGGAACTACAGCTAATCACAGAAATGTGATTAGTGCAAATGGGTTTTCTGGAATTTCTATTAATGAGGCAAATTCCAGCAATATTTTAATACAAGCAAATTACATCGGAACTGATATTAGTGGTTTAATTGATTTAGGAAATGATGTAGATGGAATAAGTCTTTACGGAGGTCCTGAAAATGTAACTATCGGTGGTGTTTTGGCAGCAGAACGTAATGTGATTTCTGGAAATGGAGGTGATGGAATAGAACTAGGAGGATCATCTAGTGAGGTCACAGAGAACAATACTATTCTTGGAAATTACATAGGTTTAGGTTCTGATGGAACTACCCCTATCGGAAATTCTAGATATGGAATTAACTCTATAAACCGCTCTAGTTCAAATACCATTGGCGGAACCACTGCTGGAGCTGGAAATGTAATTTCAGATAATGGCCTTTCAGGCATAGGATTAAGCTCTTCTTCTAATTTCACTGTTATTCAAGGGAATATTATAGGCCTAGATGCTACTGGAATGATTGACCGAGGAAACGGAAATGAAGGAATTGAAAGTGCTGCTCAAAATGTTCAGATAGGAGGGGCTTCCTTGGAAGCTAGAAATGTCATTTCAGGAAATACCTCTCATGGTATTTTCATTGGATATGCAGGTGCAGATTCGAATACTATTCAAGGAAATTACATAGGTACTAACATCACAGGTGTTTTACCTATTTCAAACGGTCTAGACGGAATCTATATTGATCAATCGGCTAATAACACTATTGGAGGAAGTTCTGTCTCAGAAGGAAATCTTATTGGTGGAAATGGGCAGCACGGAATCAGAATTAGTGGTAACAATGCCATCAATAATACCATTAATGGAAATTGTATCGGTATCGGAGCTTCAGACCAAGATATAGGGAATGGAGCTAATGGAATAGACTTAAGGTCAGGGGCAGGCAATTCAGAAATAGGAGGAGATATAATCCATTCTAATTTCATTTCAAATAACGGTCAAAACGGAATCTCATTAGATGGAGCTTCTAACATTAACATAGGAACGAATTACATAGGCGTAAATCTAACTGGAACTGCTGCCGCAGGAAATGCTTATTCAGGAATTGCAGTTTATACTTCAAGTAACATATTTATTGGAACAGATGTAAATGATCGAGTCTTTTCTTCAGGAAACGGAATAGACGGAATTCGTTTTAACGGAGTAAGTAACTCACTCATTCAAAGATGTCATTTAGGAACTAACTTGACTGGAACATCAGCTATAGGAAACGGAGGATACGGTATCCAATTCCAAGGAGATTCTAATTTTAATTACATAGGAACCAACTCAGATGGTACTAATGACACATCAGAAGGAAATGTCATTTCAGGAAATAATGCTGGAATAAGATTCAATGGAATTAACAACGGAAGAGATAACGTTATAGCAGGAAATTACATAGGAACTAATTCCTCAGGTACTGCTGCAGTGCCAAACTCCACTTTAGGAATAAACCTAGCAAATGGGTTTAGCTATACAATTGTTGGAACTAACGGGGATGGAACGAATGATATAAACGAAAGAAACATCATAGCTGGAAATAATACAGCTGGAGTGAGACTTTCAGGTTCTTCTGAAAACACCATTTCAGGTAACTATTTCGGTCTAGGAGCAGATGGTTCTACATCCATTCCTAATGGTCAAGAAGCGCTATTCATAGCAGATGATTCTCAGGACAACACCATTGGTTATGACATAGGCATGGCTAATACAGATGCTTCTGAAGTAGGTAACAGATTCTTTCGGTCAGCTAGAACAGGTGTTACAGTCAATAATACTAGTATCAGAAATAGAATCAGTAGAAATTCCTTTTCTAATAACGCAGACTTAGGAATTGATTTAGCTAATGATAATGTAACCTCTAATGATAATGGAGACGGAGATTCTGGACCAAATGAAAGACAGAATTTCCCAGTAATTACACAGTACCTTTTAACAGGAAATAATTTGAATATTACTGGCTTTGCAACGCCAAGTGCAGAAATAGAATTTTACCTAGCAGATGCAAATCCAAGCCCATCGTCTAATCCTTATTCAAACAGTTTTGGAGAAGGAGAAACTTACTTATTCACCAGAACAGAAGGCTCTGTAGATGACTTAGCCACCACATCAGGAACCTATAACGATGATGGCACAGGAACTGGAGCTACTAGAACTTCTAACAGATTTGAGTTTGACGTAGATGTAACAGGATTAGGATTAACTAATTCTAGCAGAATTACTTCATTAGCCATAGCACCATCTCAAAATACTTCTGAGTTCAGTTCAGCTGTCATGTTGCTTTCTGTTGAAATATGTGACAATGGAATTGATGATGATGGAAACGGGCTAACAGATTGTGATGATCCTGCTTGTAATGGTAGTGGAAACTGTAGTGATTATGATAATGATGGCATTACAGATCTTATAGATTTAGATGATGATAATGATGGACTTTTAGATACTGAAGAATTAAACTGCCCTATAGGATTCTTAGCATTATCTGGAACAGTTAATTCCACAGCTACTAGCGGAACGGTTAACAACCTCTGGCCTCATAATGGCGTAAATTGTGATTTCTCATATGAACTTTTAGGTACTAACCCAGGAGTTTCTCCTTATTGGGGAACAGGAGTTACCAACCAAAATGATGGTGCTATCCTACCTAATGGGGAATACTTGAATCTCCAACCTAGAGAAACAGATATAGATGCAGGAAACATAGCTCAGTACACGTTGGATTTCAGTGGTGGAGTGGCTAACCTTGAATTTAAAATTGGCGGTTTAGATAACGATGACGCCATAGAAGTATTTGCATTTTACAATTCAAATCCTGTGGCACCTATAATTCATGATGTAAACCTAGGTGCAGACGCTACCATTTCTGGAAATAGGATTGAAAGTGTGGCTGGTTCAACTAACGCTCCTAATAATGCAGTGAAGATATTATTCTCTTCTCCGGTAGATAGAGTAGTGGTCAATTCCGGAAAAACGAGTGGTTCTACACATTACTTCAATACAAATACTATTCAGCTTTTTGAACTGACTTATTGCACCGCCCGAGATACTGACTCAGATGGAGTAGCAGACTACTTAGATTTAGACTCAGATGGAGATGGCTGCTGGGATGCGTTAGAAGCAGGTTTCACCGATGGAGATGCAGACGGATATTTGGGGAATTCACCAGTTACCGTAGATTCAGACGGTCTTGTTACATCAGGTGTAGATGGATACACTGGAACTAGTCCAGAAGTGTTAGATGATGCGTTGCAAAGCGGATGCCCTGATAACGATAATGACGGAATTTCTGACTTAAATGACCTTGATGACGATAATGACGGTATTACGGATGAAGCGGAGTGTAATGGAGTTTTCGTCCTAGACGAAGCTCATACTGTTAACACCCAAACTGCCACAAATATTTCTTCTATTACTGCAGACGGATTAGTTTTTAATGCCATAGCGCAGAATGGAGCCACGTTTGATACGGGGATAAATCCTGCTCATGGTAATTTCACTGGAGGTTCTTCCATTCCAGAATTTAATGGAGTTCAAACCAGTTTCCGAATGAGACTTAATGGAGTGTCTAGTGCAGTTAAAAACGGAGAGGTAACCATCGATTTCCCTGATTACGTAGAAACCGCTTACATAAAAATTTCAGATTTATCTAACGGTCCTATTGATAGAGCAGCAGAGCTTACGTTGACCAGTCCTTTTGTTTCTCCTACTTTAATAGAAACTGATGGATTCTTTTACTTAACAAATAATCTCTTTTCTAGCAATTATGACAATTCTCAAAATGGAGTAGGTGTCATTCAGTTCGATGGATACTTTAATCAACTGACTTTTGATATAGGCTATAATACAGCTTCCACAGATGACCAAGTGAACATTTATTTGAATGTTTACTATAAAATTTGTCAAAATCCGGATGTGGATGTAGATGGTGTTTTAAACTATTTAGATTTAGA
>CAZTVP010000055.1:4419-9251 GCA_964616995.1 uncultured Comamonadaceae bacterium | reverse complement strand
GATAAAGAAGGGCAACCCAATTTAGCACCCTTTAGCTTTTTTAATGTATTTAGTGCTAATCCTCCAGTCTTGATTTTTTCACCTGCTAGGAGAGGAAGAGATAATACCACAAAGCACACTTACGAGAATGTAAAAAGAGTACCAGAAGTAGTAATTAATGTGGTGAACTACAGCATAGTTCAGCAGATGTCACTTTCTAGCACAGAGTATCCTGAAGGAACTAACGAGTTTGTAAAAGCAGGACTCACCCAAGTAACTTCTGAGAAAGTGAAGCCATTCAGGGTAAAAGAGTCACCAGTGCAGCTGGAGTGCAAGGTAAACGAAGTAGTAGAACTAGGAGAAAATGGAGGCGCAGGAAACCTTGTCATCTGTGAAGTGCTGGCAGTGCACATAGATGAGAACATACTGGCCGAAGACGGAAAAATAGACCAGCATAAAATAGACCTAGTAGGAAGATGTGGCGGCAACTGGTATTCTAGAGCCAGTGGTGACGCGCTCTTTGAAGTAGCCAAGCCACTAACCACCATGGGAATAGGAGTGGATGCCATACCTTTAGAAATCAGAAACAGTACTATACTGAGTGGGAATGACTTGGGTAAATTAGGAAATGTAGAAGGCCTACCCAGCGAAACCGATGTAAATGATTACAAGCTCATAGAACTCTCAGAATACTTCATAGAATTAGAAGATGAGCAGCAGAAGCTGGAGCTTAAGCTTCATGAAATAGCCAAGGATTTACTGGCACAGGATAAAATTATGGAAGCATGGAAAACCTTGCTTACTTTTAACAACGGATAGAATAAATTAATATACAATTAGACAAAAATGGAATTAACAGGAAAGTTAAAGCTGAAGATGGATGAGCAGCGTTTTGACAGTGGGTTTTACAAAAGAGAGTTCGTAGTAACTACTCAGGAGCAGTATCCACAGGATATCAAGTTCGAGCTATTCAAAGAAAAGTGTGAAATGATAGCCAACGTAAATGATGGTGAAATGATAAAAGTACTTTTCGATATTAGAGGAAACGAGTACAACGGTAAATATTATAATAACCTAGTAGCTTGGAAGATAGAAACTGCAGGTGCATCAGCTCCACAGGGAGAAATGCCGCCTGCTCCTATGCCTGCTGCTGCTCCTATAGATTTAACTACAGAGGAGGAAGACGACCTTCCATTTTAATCAGTAGATGAGTTTAAAACAGATTTCTGATAGGCTGGGAAAGGCACTGACCTACGCGCTTCCCTCGCCATTCGGATTAGCTGTTTTACTGACCTTATTTGTATTTCTGTTGGCTTTATGTTTCATGAAGCCGGCAGAAATTTCTTTTTTAGAGCATACGCAGCACCTGGCTCAAGGCTGGTCAGATGGCTTGTTCAAGTCAAGTCTGCTCACATTCGCATTTCAGATGGCTTTTATGCTGGTGCTAGGTCATGCATTAGCCCTAACCAAGCCTTTCAGTCAAGCCATTTCATTACTCACTAAAGTTTTCTGTAAAAACACAGCCTGGGCTGCCTTTGGAGTTACGCTCCTAACGGTACTTATGGCGCTGTTTAACTGGGGGCTAGGACTCATCTTCGGGGCTATATTCGCTAGGAAGGTGGGAGAATACGCGGTGCAAAGACAGATTCCACTCAACTATCCTCTCATAGGAGCTGCAGGATACTCAGGACTCATGGTGTGGCACGGAGGATTTAGTGGGAGCAGCTTATCCAAAGTAGCAGAAAAAGGAGAACTCCAGAAAATGGCGTTTAACCTGAGTGAAGAACAGTTGGCTTTAGTACCTGAGACGCTAGATTACAGTGCTACAGTGTTCAGCAGTATGAATATTACAGCTAGCAGTTTGGTTATCATTATTCTACCGCTGGTAATGTATTACTTGGGTAAAAAAACTTCGCCTGACTTAAACCTAAAAATATCAGCACCTGAGAATGCTAAAAGCATACTATCAGTTAGAGGTGCCGAAAAGTTAGATATCAGCCCATGGGCAGGTGTGTTTTTTGGGATGTTACTTTTAATGGTAGCGTTGTTTTCAGCTGTCAATTCTCCGGGAGGAGTATTAGGATGGAAATACATCACACCTAATTGGATAAACCTCATGCTGTTTGGGCTTGCATTACTATTGCACCGCAGATTTAAATCCTTTTTAGCTGGCATAGACCATGGAATTTCAGGAGCAGCGGGTATCTTAGTTCAGTTTCCACTTTACTTCGGGATTTTAGGACTACTCACTTCATCAGGTTTAGCCGCATCTATTAGTTCATTCTTTGTAGAAATAAGTTCAGCGCAGACATTTCCGCTGTTCACATTTTTCAGTGCAGGATTAGTGAATATTTTGGTGCCAAGCGGAGGAGGGCAGTGGGCTATTCAAGGTCCCATCATTTTACAAAGCGCACTGGAATTAAATGTTCCATTGAACAAGAGCATATTAGCCTTAGCGTATGGAGACCAATTGACTAATATGCTTCAGCCGTTCTGGGCATTGCCTCTACTTGGCATAACAGGATTAAAGGCAAAACAGATTCTTCCTTACACACTTATTTTAATGCTGGTGGGAGTGGTTATTTATGGAGTGGTGCTATTGAGCTTTTAAGAATAGCTGTTTTCATACATAATAGATTTATGTTTAGACTTTAAATTAGCTCTATGAAGTATTTAATTCTCCTCACCCTAATGCTGGGATTCTATAACTTAAACAGCCAAGTAGAATTTACAGTAAGCACTCTACCTGCCATGCCTGAGCCAGTGGCTAATAATGCTGTAGTCTCGGCCTACTGTGGAGATACATTATGTGTCTATAGTTTCTGCGGGATAGATGAGACCAAGGAACCTTCAGGTATTCATTTAAAGGCTTGGAGATATAATACTGTTACTGAAGAATGGAGTCAATTACCAGATGTTCCAGATGATTCAGAAAGAGGAAAAATAGCAGCAGGAGCTAGTGTGGTGAACAATAAAATCTATTTAATAGGAGGCTATTATGTGGCCGATAACTTCAGCGAGGAAAGCTCAGATGATGTACACATTTTTGACCCTGAAACCAATCAATGGGAAGCAGATGGAGCCATTATTCCTGTTCCTATAGACGACCATATTCAAGTCGTGTGGAATGAAGAACTCATTTATGTGGTTACTGGCTGGAGCGACTTTAACAATGTCCCAGATGTTCAAATCTATAATCCAGCTCTTGACGAATGGTTAGTGGGTACCAGCGTTCCTAATAATTCAGATTATAAGGTATTTGGCGGGAGTGGAGATATCATAGGAAATCAGATTTTCTACCATGGTGGAGTAAGAAGTTCCTTTGGATTTTTCCCTACCGAAGAAGTTAGAAAAGGAACCATCAATCCGAATGACCCAACTGATATCACATGGGAAGTGCTTGGAGATTCTGAGTTGGGAACAATGTATAGAGCAGCATCTGTAGCTATTCCTTCTGCCAATGCGGTGTATTGGATAGGTGGTTCCGAGTTGGGCTATAATTTTGATGGTATAGATTACAACGGCACAGGAGGCGTAAGTCCGTTAAACGAAATAAGAGCACATAATCTATACACTACTGATTTAGTAGAGAGTGTTACCGTGAATTATACTGATGAAGGGACACTTCCTATGGATTTACGCGGAATCGCTAGATTAACGACAACTTCTGAGGAACAGTCCACTTTTCCGCACAGTTCAATCGTATGCGGAGGCATGCTAGAGAATCAAGAAGTGACTGATCAAGTCTTACTTATTTCTTCTGATAACGCTACTTCTTTAGAAACCTTAGGATCTAATTTTTCTGCGGTGCAATGGAGCATTACTCCCCAAAACCAACTCTGGATTAAATTTCCACAGGAGTGCTACGAATTACAGTTGTTAAACAGTCTAGGTCAAAGTGTTTTAAGTCAAGAAGTTCAAGGTTCAGAAGCTAAAATAGATCTAACTAGATTATCGGAAGGAGTTTACATCGTAAAAGCCAAATCCGAAAAAGGTATCCAAACGTTTAAATTCAAGTACTAATTACCGAATTCTCAACGGGTATTACCGAATTCTAATTAACCCATTGCGCTAGCTAAAAAGCCCCATATCACCTGAGGTAAAGATTGAAATTAGAGGAAAAATTAACCTCGATTATTAATTAAATCTTTACGTCATGAACAAGTTTAAAATTTTATGGAGTGCGGTGTTAGCTGTGTTCTTTGTCTGTTGTATTCAGACTAATTCCGAGGCTCAAGAGCCTTGTCCACTCCCTGTGGGAGACCTTACTATAGGGACTACTTTATTAAGCAGTACACCTGGAGAATGTGAGTATAGGTTAGACCTAGTGGCTTCATCTCCAGTTAGTCCAGAAATATGTTTTGATTGGTATCTAGATGGAACTATAGTAGCTGCTGGACTAACAGAGACTTTAGTCGTAGAATGCGATTATATAGGAGAATTATGTCTGAATTATTACTGCTGTGATAATCCAGATTTTTCTGCTCAGGAGTGTATTGTGCTAGAAGCAGACTGCTGTTCGGAGCCTTGTCCTCCATTATCTGTAGAGCCAGTTTTAATAGATGTATCTACACCGAATGTTCCTTGTGAACTAAGATTAGAATTAGCTGGTGTGGCAGAGTATTGTAAGGATTGGTATGTAGATGGAGTGCTTGTAACTACAGGTACTATGGATGATTTTCTTGTTTTAACAGGATGTGAAAATAACGGAGAACATGAAATTTGTGTTCGTGTAGCTTGTTGTGACACTGGTGAAATCGTTTGGGAACACTGTGGAACTTATGTGCTAGAGTGTGAGCCATGCTGTGAGCCAGTAGATGTGACTATTTTATCGGCTATAGCTACTGGAAACT
>CAZTVP010000055.1:0-4319 GCA_964616995.1 uncultured Comamonadaceae bacterium | reverse complement strand
GTGCAAGAGTATTTTGCTGTGATGATCCAGATGTTTTTGTAGAAAGATGCATTGATTTCGGAGTAGATTGTGGTCCATGCTGTGAGCCAGTAGATGTGACTATTTTATCGGCTATAGCTACTGGAAACTGTGAATATTCTTTCACTGCGGCACTATCTGGAGGGAATCCTAGTGATTACTGTTATGAATGGACACTAAATGGAGTGAGTATAGCTACTACTGCTACGGTTAATCACACCTTTGAGTGTAATGATGATTCTCAGTATGAATTATGTGTACGAGTAATATGTTGTGATACAGGAGAAGTAGCTGGAAACGCTTGCATAGGATTTACACCAGAGTGTGAGTGTCCATGTGAACCGCCTTCAGCTTTCCAAATAGCATCTAGTATAAATGCTGACAATTGTGAATACACTTTTGAAGTAGATCCTTTCTTAATTTCTACAAATGATTATTGCGTGACATGGAGTTTAGATGGAGGACCGTTCACAAGTGATTTTACCCCTTCTGATGTCACTTATAATTTCGATTGTAATGACAATGGTGGACATTTTGTGTGTGCAAGAGTATTTTGCTGTGATGATCCAGATGTTTTTGTAGAAAGATGCATTGACTTTGCGGTTGATTGCGACTGTCCGTGTGAAATTCCAGGTGCGGATGAGGTAGATATCGTTCCTACAAATGATGAATGTGAATACACTTTCACTCCTTTCTTAGCTGGTGTTCAGTTGGATTACCCATACTGCTGGGATTGGATATATGATGGTTCTACGTATACCGGAGTGACTAATCCTGATGGTTCGTTAACCATAGATTTTACTGGAGTATGTACAGAATTTGAAATAGGAATAAAAGTGTACTGTTGTGATGATCAGTTCCCAGCTGGAAATGGCTCATTTGAAACCATAACCATAGACTGCTGCTGTGATCCTACTGATCTTCCTACTGGAACTCTTTTAATTGATGACATAGCAGGTACGTGTAGCTATACTGCTGCAGTGAGTTTCCCTGTGGGAACAGATGTGGATGACTTATGCTTTAGCTGGTTCTTAGATGGAGTTCCTGTAATTAGCGGAAATGGACCATTCCATACATTCGATTTTGATTGTACTCAGAATGGAGGTCACGTGATTTGTGTTCAATATACCTGCTGTGATAATCCAGGAGAGCCTATTGAGATTTGCAGAGACATATTCGTGGATTGTCCATGTACTCATCCTTTCCTTGTAGTGGCAGATGTAACCGATTGCACCGCGTGTTTAACACCTATTTACGAGGGTCCATGCCCTGCGCCAGTCGTGTTTGTAGATTATGGAGACGGAACTACAGGAACTGACCTGTGCCATGAGTATAGTACACCGGGAGTATATACTGCTTGTATCACCACATGCTGTGAGTCTAACATAGATGCCGCTGGAAACCCTATAGATCCTACAGATTGTCAAACGATTTGTACTGATATAGTTATAGAAAACGCTTGTTGTGAAGTTCCAGATGACCTATTTATATCAGTAAGTAAGGATGAAAACTGCCTACATTTCTTTGACTTAGGAACATTTACAGGTGACTTAGGATCAGATCTTTGTGTGCAGTGGAGTTTAAACGGAGCACCTTATGTAAATTCTCCAGATGGATTCAGTTATACGCATCAGTTCGACTGCTTTGATCAGATAGTAAATACCATCTGCGCTAGAGTGTACTGCTGTGAAAATCCAGAAGAATCAGTGATAGTTTGTGAGACATTCGAAATCAACTGTCCATGTATTCTTCCATCATCTATTGGATTTGATTATACAATAACCGATGACTGTAATCTGTTTGTAAGCCCATTCTGGACAGATGATTACTGTGGAGCTTGTTTCGAGTGGACAGTAGACGGAGTAGTGGTGGGAGATGAAACTACTACCATAATTCCATTATCAGGTTCAGGTGTTTATAATGTATGTTTCACAGCATACTGCTGTAATAACCCAGAGGATAGAATTACAGAATGCAGACAAATAGAAGTAAACTGCTGTGATGAAGATGACCTAAGTCCTTCTATAGACGTTCAGCAGGATGGATGCATATGGACATTCACACCTATGAATAATGGAGTTCCATTAATTCCTGGAGTTGACTGCTATGATTGGGAACTAGCATCTTTAGCTGGTCCAGATGGTTCAGTAACACTAGATATGACTCAGTATTGCCCAGGATTCTTCGGAGTATGTATAGAAGTATGGTGTTGTGAGGATGAAGATATCAGACTAGGATTATGTGTTGACTACATAGTGGACTGTTGTGAGTGTCCTGAGCCTAGCTTAGATGATTACTTCACCGCTATAGACTTAGATACAGACTGCTACGACTGGAGATTTAATAATGATGTAGATGACCTAGATATCAATAATGATTACTGCTACATGTGGTGTGTAGATGGAACCGTAGTAAGTACATCTACAGATTTAGATTACACATTCCCAGCAGATGGTACGTATGACGTATGTCTGAAAGTATTCTGCTGTGAGACTTGGGAGTTCTTAGGTCAGTACTGTGAAACCATAGAAATAGACTGTGACCCTTGTCCACATGAGTGTGATGTTCATGCGTTCTGGCAAGAGACCGTATCTGGCAACACTGTAACATTCACTGACTTCAGCGTAACTGGACCTGGAACAGTAATTACAGGATGGTACTGGACATTCGGAGATGGAAACACCTCTACACTTCAGAACCCTGTTCATACTTATGCTACCTCAGGAACATACACAGTAAACCTTACGGTTTACGCGGTGTACGAAGATGGAACAGAGTGTGAAAGCCACTTCTGCTGGACAGTGACTACAGAATGTGATTCAGACTGCGGAGTAGATGCACTGTTTGATTATGATTACAACTTCAATACTTGTCAAGTACAGTTCGTTGACCTGTCATCATTCTCATCTGGTACTTCTATTATAGACTGGAACTGGAACTTTGGAGATGGAAATACTTCCACTTCACCTAATCCTGTTCACACGTACGCTACCTCTGGAACTTATGTGGTAACGCTTACCGTTACAGGGTGGAATGGAAACACTATCTGCACAGATACTTACCAGATAGAAATTTCTGTAGAATGTGACCAGCAGACAGAATGCCTAGGTGAGCCTTACTTCAAGTGGAAGACTCAGGGATGTTTTGTAAGATTCTATGACTACAGCGCACCAGTAGCTCCTGGAGTAATAACTAGCATAACATGGAGTTTTGGAGATGGAACAGTAGTACCATTTGGCCCTTCAGTTATAGACCATGTTTATCCAAGTTCAGGTACTTACTTGGCATCCGTTACTATCCATGTAGATATGGGAGGATACACTTGTACTCTCACACACTATGACACAGTAACAGTAAACTGTGGAATCATAGCTAATGATGATGACATAGCACTAGGTTTAAGTACAAATGACCTGAATGTTTATCCTAATCCTACCAGCAGTAACGTTACGTTAGACCTAACCGGTTGGGATAAAGAAGAGCTGGTAACCGTAAAAGTAACTACGGTAACTGGTGAACTAGTAAAGACCATCACTCATGACTTAGAAAATGGCCCAGCGGAGGTTTCATTAGAAGAGTTTGAGACTGGATTATACAATATCTCTGTGAGTAATAGTAGAGAGATTTTAACGAGCAGAGTAGTTAAGGAGTAACCTACTTTTAGGTTAGTTCTGATAATTGACCATAAAAACGCCTTCCAAATGTGGAGGGCGTTTTTTATGCGCTTAAGTTTCGTGAATCTATTCATTCAGAACCTATTATCTTCCCAGCATGATTCGACTGTTGGTTTTATTTCTGGTATTAAATTTTGGAGGGCTGGCTATAGGCGCATCTTTTACGGGAGAAGGCGTAGGTTCAGACTGGTACGCTTCATTAAATAAAGCTCCGTGGACTCCTCCTGGCTGGGTGTTTGGCGCAGCATGGACTACCATTATGATTTGTTTTTCCATCTTCTTAGCCAAACTCATCAGCTCCTCTTCTGAATGGAAAAGTATAGCAGGATTGTACGCTGTATCATGGGTTTTAAATGTTGCTTGGAACCCAGTATTCTTCGCGGTGCAATACACAACTGCAGCTCTCCTCATCATCACTCTGCTAACCGTGGTAGTGGCCATTTTTCAATTCAAGTTCTATAGCAAAATGAATTCCTTGAGCCTTCTTATGCTTCCTTATTTTATTTGGATTCTGATAGCTATTTCTTTGAATGGGTATGTGGTGTTTTTTAATTAGTTCGAAAGTTTGAAAGTTCTTAGTTCTTAGTTCTTAGTTCTTAGTTCTTAGTTCAAAGTTCAAAGTTCAAA
>CAZTVP010000054.1:1171-9259 GCA_964616995.1 uncultured Comamonadaceae bacterium | reverse complement strand
ATGCATTTTTATGAGTGAAACAGATGAAAGCTTACATTTAGGCTTTCAAACTGAGACACAATATGCTAGTCAAAACCTTCGGAGCCACCGTCATAGGCATAGATGCCACCATAGTTACCGTAGAAGTAGATATAGGAAAGGGAGTACAATATTTCTTAGTAGGCCTTCCAGATAATGCTGTTCGAGAAAGCAAGCAGCGTATAGAAGTAGCCATGAACAGCATAGGCCAGCGCATTCCTAGAAAAGGAATTACGATAAACATGGCTCCTGCAGATATCCGAAAGGAAGGTTCTGCTTATGATATGACTATGGCCATTGGGTTACTTGCGGCTTCAGAACAAATTCCAGCAGATGAAGTGCACAATTACCTCATTATGGGAGAGCTTAGCCTGGATGGCGGAGTTCAACCATTAAAAGGAATTTTACCCATAGCCATAGAGGCTAGAAAACAAGGATTTAAGGGAATGATAATTCCTAAAGCCAATGCCAGAGAAGCTGCCATAGTCAATGACTTAGAGATTTACGGAGTGGATAACGTAAAGGAAGTGGTGGACTTTTTCAGGGGTGATGGCGCGTTGCAAAAAACAGTTATAGACACCCGAGAAGAATTCTACTCCAAACTAGAAGATTCTCCAGTGGATTTCTCAGATGTAAAAGGTCAGGAAAATATCAAGAGAGCATTTGAAATAGCAGCCGCTGGTGGACACAATGTAATTCTTATAGGCCCGCCTGGAGCCGGTAAAACGATGCTGGCAAAGAGACTGCCTACTATTTTACCACCCTTGAATCTCCATGAAGCCTTAGAAACCACTAAGATTCATTCAGTAGCTGGAAAAATGAGAAGTGAGGATTCTCTCTTAGCACTAAGGCCATTTAGGAGTCCTCATCATACAATAAGTGATGTTGCATTAGTTGGAGGCGGAGGCTTTCCACAGCCTGGAGAAATTTCATTAGCTCATAATGGAGTGCTCTTTTTAGATGAGCTGCCAGAATTCAAAAGAACAGTGTTAGAGGTGATGCGCCAGCCACTTGAAGACCGAATAGTCACTATCTCTAGAGCTAAATTTTCTGTAGAATTCCCAGCTTCATTTCAGTTGGTAGCTAGTATGAATCCATGGGGTTGTGTTGCCAAAGTGACAAACAGACATTCAAAGTCCTTAAAGGCTCACTACCAAAGCCTGAAGGCTACCCAGAGACACTCTCGACAATTGGAGACCACATCAAAGCTATGCGCCTAGATAAAGGGCTTTTTCAAGCTGATTTAGCCCTTCAAATCGGCGTCACTGAAGAAACTATCTGCAACTGGGAACAGAACAAACACGAACCGAAAATCACTCTTTATCCAACCATCATAGGATTTCTTGGATATCATCCAAATACATCAACAGAAAAAGGAAGCATCAGACTTAGGAATTTTCGTGAAAGCAAAGGTTTAACCTTAAAAGACTTAGCAGAGAAAATTAACTCAGATGAAAAGACCATAATTAAAGGGGAAAAAGGCAACGAAGACTCCGCTCAATATATTCTTCAAAAGATTCTTAGACTATTTTAACTTGATTCTATCTAACACTTGAAAAACTAATCACAGTCGGTCCCAAACGAACCCAAAAACCCTCCTAAATCCGCAACATTAACAGCACCATCTCCATTAAAATCTCCGAAACATCCTTCATCAAATAGACAACTTCCACTATCATCCACATTAGCGAGTGGGTCATAGTTCAAAGCATTTGGATACCTACAGCCTCTAATGATTAAAGTCACACAGCTTCCATCATCCATTTCAGCTTGCGGACTATACTCAAGATATTCAGGGTTGGTACACCCTTGATTTAAATACTCACAACTTCCATTATCGGTATTTGCATTTTCATCATAATTTGAAGCATTGGAGTCTGTACAACCTAATATTTCAACCCAAAACCAAGCATCAAAGACAAGTTCTGTAAAATCTATATATGGATTTCGATTTCCTTGTACCTGTTCTATTCTGTCATTTCGTTGAATTTCTAATGCGTCAGCTGGGTCATTGATATGCCATAAATACAGCATATTCAAATCAGCCAATTCTGAGATATCACCAGCTTGACTTGGATACATGGTATAAAAATAGAATACATGTCTCGCTATATCACCTTTTCTGTCCTCCTGAGGCTCAAACAAGCCTGATATACCTTCAGAATAGTCGTCTGAAGGACTCGGTTCATTTGATAATGATATATAGTCTCCAGAGCCATCTATTCCATACCACGTTGCTTGACTGTCATTAACCTCTCCAAAGTCATAGTTTGAACGAGCTGAATTCACACTTTGGTGACTTGGTCTGAAATTATGAATATCAGACCTCATTGGCGAAACTCCCCCATAGAAGGACTGAGGCACAATGTGTTCAGCGTTAATGGGATTTGGATAAGTGGTAAACTCTGCATTCATTTCAAAGTCAGTGTAAATGCAGTTAATCTTACCTGAAACTTCATCGGTAAATGAATACATCTGTTGACGAGCTCCGTTATATCCTAAATCACCAAATGAAGAGTCATATAAATTAGTCTTTAACCAAACTCTTAAATCTTCATTATGAATAGTAATTGGATATTGAGATAATCCAACAATGGATTTGATTAAAAGAATTATAGTTATTGTATAGTTCACCAGACAAAAGTATGTATTCATTATCAATACATTTGTTCACTCCAGTATTATGATACTTAAGAAAATACTAAGTGATTTTATTTCTCTTCTTATAGGACAACCTAATAAGGACTTAACACATC
Organism: uncultured Comamonadaceae bacterium; assembly: GCA_964616995.1. Taxonomy (GTDB): domain Bacteria; phylum Bacteroidota; class Bacteroidia; order Flavobacteriales_D; family Sanyastnellaceae; genus ASP10-05a. Next base: position 6,485 of record CAZTVP010000054.1, on the reverse strand, counting down.
CTTGGAAAACTATTTCAGTCATCTTTATACTCGTGATATTTGTAACCTCAATTCTAATTTATACTAATATATAATCCCAATGTTGGAATTAAGCATTCTAGCTAATGCTTATTAAGTCTTTTTCTTTTAAAAAATATTCAAAGAATCCCTTTATCTAAGATATCTCCAACAGTTGGTTATAAAATCTCTCACCTCGTTTTGTTTTTGTTATAAAAACCTTTAATTTTCGTGAGAATTAAATCTTACAAAATGAAACTAACTAATCTGTGCCTTGCTTGGCTTTTCCTTGTTTTTACCCAAACAGTATATTCTCAGTGTGATGAAATTGAAATTATCTCTACATCAGTGGACAATTGTTCCGTCAATTTATCAATTTCAGGATCCACTCATGTTTGGCTAGATTGGAATATGTCAGTTGAAAACTATCAAAATGAGTCTCTCGCTGATGCGCCAAGTATTATAGTAAATGAACCAGGAACTTACACCGTCATTTATGATGATTCAAATCCAGACGACCTATGTACCGCAAGTTTTAATGTACGTTTGGGTGATGAGAGTGGAGAGATAGATCCTTTATGCTATATGGAGGGTTTATATGGTACAGATGACAACTATTTCAGTACTATTCTACCTGATTACTATTGGACTTTTGAAGAAATAGATACTCAGTATGATTTTGGAGATGGATCTATTTATACAAACCAAATAGCCGATCCTTTAGGTGAATTTCCCGAAGAATGGAATCTTCCAGAAAACGCTCCAACTTACGCTCCGGGATTTGATATTTTTAGCGAAAGATACTTTTTTGATGGAGAAATTATCATGCCACTAGAAAGTGATGGTGGACCAGTTGGAAACTATCTTGGATCTTCTCTATCTGACCAGTTATTTTCTGCTGCAAATTCAACTGCAGGTAGTATTACATTCCCCGCCATTTTTTCTTTAGAATGTTTGATTAAAGTAGACTATGCAAACGGTGGAGAAGCATTTTTAATGTTGCAACCAAATGGAGGTGATAATCCGGGCCCGTATTTGACTTTTCTAGCTGGTCCTTCTGGAGGAATTAGTGCTGGTTTGAAAGTATCTTACGTAGATGGTGGAGAAGAGCATTTCGTGAATATTGGAAATAATGAATCTGCATATGATGACATTATGCAAGGAGGAGGAGGATTCGATGGATGGCATCACGTAGCTATTTCATTTAATCTTGAAGAGAACAGAATGCGTACATATGTAGATGGAATACAAGTTGGGAGTGATAATGAAATTAACAACATTCTTTGGGATGAGGATGATCACCTTCTATTTTTAAATGAAGGAGAATATTTTGATAGTGGTATCACTCTTAACACTCTTGATCAATTCCAAGTTGAGTCAAACAGAATACTTTATAACCGAGAAACTAGTGGAAATAATAACTATGGGCTTTTGGATGAATTTGCTATCTATTTGGACTATGAGATTTCTCCAGAGTTAGTTTATCAGCACTATTTAGATGCTATCCCAAGCGAAGAGTCGAATGAATGGTATTCGGATTTAGACCCTGAAGAACTCGGTGTTGGACGACACTATACATTCATTCCTTCCGTTTCTCCTTGTGATGTTCCTCCTGCTCATGATCCACGTACCAAGTATCACTCAAAAGAGTTTCCAATTGGTTATATGGAAAATGAATTCTTTGGCGCTCCAACTATGCAAAATCAATTTCTTAATCCAATAAACGGAAATGCTTCTTTTCAAGCTGACGTTGATTGGTTGTCTAGTGATACTTGGATTCAATGGCGCAGTCAATTAGAAAATCCACTAGAACAATTAAAGCTTTTTCCTCTTCCTAGGTATAAGAAAGATTTAGAAATTAAAAGGAATTTTCCGTGGATTGAATTGAGCTATCTTGCAGGTGGAGGTCGATATTACACGCCTGAAGAAGAGGGTAATAATAGGCTCGATGTTCTTAACATAGATAAAGTGAATCAAGAATTTGTTGAAAATTGGAACTTGGGAATAGTCATGCCAAAAACGGTTGGAACAAACTCATTGTCCAATTATGAAGCAGCAAGATCGATAGCGCAATATGCAAATGAGAACCCTGAAGTTCCTCTTCATCTTCATCTCAATTGGAACAATGCTTATGTTCAACCACTATATCAAGATGGATTTCAAACTTCCAACTTGAACAATTACAATTTAGAGAATGACAACTATTACAACCCATTAGATCCAGAAGATCCTAAAAGATGGTCTTTATTTGGAAGTAAAATACCAGCATTTGAAGATGGTATTGCAGCGGCTAACAACCTCCTTAATTCTCCAGAGTCAGCCCTACCTTTACTAACAAGACCTTTTGATATTGTCAATGAAAATGGTGAGCTCTCGGCAATGGCATCTGGAAATCATAATCACTTTTCAGCTGATGGTACTAGATTCAATTCACAAGCTCTAGAAGATCCATTTTCGGTAACAATTGGAATGATAAATTCAGCAAATGAGCGATTAGGCTTAGGATTAGATGTATCAACAATCAATTCTATTCACACCTATTTTAATGACGATTTGGCTATTATACCTCCTCAGCATATAGAAGTCACAGAAAATATTTGGTGGTCTATAGTAGCAGATAATGTCACATGTTTTAGAAACGAATACCTTAGGGGAATTAAATCTAGACATGCTTCTTTAGATCAAGGAAAAACAACGTACTACTCCGTTGAAGGTTTCGGGGGGCATCGGGGATTCGGTGTCTATGATTGGGAAACAATCAAAAAAACTGGAGATTATAATAGTGAAGAGAATGGTTTTTATGCAACAACAGACTTTTATCCATTTGTTCATGGCTGGAATAGTTATGGAGGAGCTAATCATGGTTTAAGGTATATTGAGGACACTAGAATAGTCGAAAGGGCGCAAGGTGACAATCTATTTTCTCCTTTTGTTAGTCCAAGATTTCACTACATTCCGCAAAGAAACATTAGACCTGGACAATACTTAGGACTACTAAAAGCGATTAACATGTATGGAGCAGAATTCTTTTATTCGTCACATTTTGCTGCACAGATTGATGGAGTTATCCAAGATCCTAGACAATACATATGGCAAATCATTATGCCATCGTATGCTCAATCTACCTTTTCGAGAGAATGGGATCACATTCTAAGTGGAGATTTAATTGATGAGGATGATGGAAGTCTTAACCTTATTGTAGAAGAAGGGACTAACATATATGCCATGGCGAGATCTATTGGTGAAAGACACTTGATTAGCACAACTTGGCAAAGAAGTTCAAGTAAATACAGGCCAGAGGAGCTCAACATCACAGTCACAGAAGCCACTATCCCGAGCTATGGAATCAAGGTTAATGCAAGCTTACAGGGAAGCACTTATATCTATGATCAAAGTTCAAATGATGTCATATTTTATCAATTAGATGGTTGGCATGAACCCTGGCATCCAAGCTGGTGGGACAAAGGTTTTATATTCGAAGCTGAACTTTCTGAAAAAGCTGAAAATGGAACACTGGTGACGATGGTTCCAGATGAGGAAGGCTTGTATAACATTCCGCCAAACTCTGCGCATGAAGACTTCACAGATTTCATTACGTATTACGAATCCGATGCAGGTCAATCAGCTTCACTTGAATATGTTTTCGAACCCCATAGTGCACTAGATACGGAGACTTTTTTCTATAATCTCTTTTTTAGACTCCAAAATAGCTCCGATCAGAATACCACTAAATTGAAGTATTCAATCTTAGATGAAGATGGGGAAGTGCTTCAAGCTCAGGAAATATGTGTTCCAGCAGCAACTTCAGAATATGAGTGGAATTGGTATGAAGTTCCTAATCCTTGCGATAACACATTCACTCTTTGGGATTTACAAGCAGGCGAATACAGAATTATTATTGATCTTGAAGAGGAATGTAAGTTTGATAAGCTTTATCTTGAAGCAGCAAACCCTTCAGACCTTGCTGAAATTGAAGGTACTAACACCTTTTATCAAAGCAATCATTCAAAAGGTTTTTCAACCTATGAATCTGCTAGTGATGGACCAGAAGTGGAGTTAAGGTCTTCTCTTTATCCTACTATTGAAGAAAGATTTAGCTTAGAACAATCTGATATTAATGCTGCAGTGATTTGTGGTGAAATAACCCCTTCTTTTTACGTAGAAGACAAATATTGCAGTAACGAAGAAATCTCGATTTCTAATGCATCTGTTGGAGCGAATTATTGCGGTGGAATCGACCAAGCAGAAATTATTTGGACTCTAACAGATGAAAATGACGTGATTATTGCCGTGTCTAACACAGATCCATTCCTTTATACTTTAAATAATACCATGGCTGGTTCTACATATACACTTGAATTATCCTATGATGGCACCACACATGAAGAACAATTCGAGATTCAACCAACTCCTGAATTATCTGACTTATCACCTGAGAATATATCCGTTTTAAGTGGAGAAGCATTTGAAGTTGAAGTAACAGAATTAAGTGGATTAACCAATGTGGAGTATAGCTGGAACCCTTCTATATGGATTACTGAAAACAATGATAATCAAGTTACTATGGCGATAAGCAATCATTATGAAGATTCACCCTTGAGTTTTTATGATGATCCAGAAACCTTTTCTGGGCCGACTTACGAGGGAGATCTAGATCTACCTTATACTGACAATGTTCTACCGCAATTATGTGTAACAGCTAGTTCCGATGAGTGTGAAGCTGAGTCATGTACTGACCTAACAGTAAACCCTTGTAGTGTTGAAATTGATTACATCGACCCAAATAATAATTATAGCTATTGGCTTAATGAAGGTTGGGAATCAATAACTTTTATTCTTGACCCAAATGATATTGAAGGCATAGACATTGACAACCCTTTTCAAGCTCTCGGAGCATTGGAATTTTTGACCTCGGACAACAATCTCTCAATAGAGTGGTTCGTTAATTCTGAACTTCAAGATAATAATAATCCTCAAGGTTCTTTGCAGTTAATTCTACAAGACGATAATACCGTTGATCTTGTAATTACCTCTGAATTTTTGAATGATGGCAATTACGGAATTGTAGAATATAATATAACAAGTAGTGATGCTTGTGTCACTTCTGGTTATTTCATTGTACGCTATCCTGTTATAGGATGTACTGACGAAAATGCTGTTAATTTCAATGGGGCTTCAGAAGCATTAAACGGATGGACACCACAAGGTAATATAAGTGATATTCACTCAGTGACTTCAGATGAAATTCAAGGTGTACATCTTGATGCTTGTTATCCGACTAACGCAACCTTGAATCCAGATGTAGTCTTTTCTTCAT
>CAZTVP010000054.1:0-1161 GCA_964616995.1 uncultured Comamonadaceae bacterium | reverse complement strand
CTCAACAAATTTTTCAGGTGCTACGTCTAGCGGATACAATTTGATTTGGAGTATAGAGATTTCAGAAGGAAACTGGCAAGAGTTAGGTGATTTTCAAAATGAACCCATTGCAACTGAATTGTATGAAGGCAACTACAAAGTAGAAGTAATCACGGAAGGTACTTTCAATGGTGAACAAGGTATGGGTTGTAATTATGAATACTTCTTTACCGTTGAGGAAATACAAATTGAAGCTTTCTACTCTTTTACAAGCTGCTCAAATGCTGACATTACCGTACAAGTATCTGCCAATGAAAATGATGACTTTGAATGGGGAATTTCAGTCTCTGGAGGAGATTCAGAATACTATTATTTGATTACGGACGATAATGCTGTTTACGATGGAAGTGAATTCTTGTATTATGAAATCACCTTTCAGAACTTTCCTTTGAATTATCAAGGGGAGAGTTCTATATTCATACCAAATGAAATTATTATTACAGATGAATGCAGTGATGATCATGAATTCTCTATTATACCAATTGAACTAAATATGACTCCAATATGCGAGCATAATGGTGAAAGTGCATTACTTGAAGTGACATGTAATATGCCTATTACCGAATGTATTGTTGACTGGTTTTATGACGATAACGACAACGGGATTCCAGATTCACCTTTAAACCATAATTATCCTACGTATGAAACCAATGAATCTGGCTTCTATTCAGCAACAGTCGACACCGATATTGAAGCGTGTCCAACATTTGAGCTGGAACCAATTTTTTTACCACAAAATTTTACCAATGATTTAGAATTAGCTATTGAGCCATTAAGTGATTGTACAAATGAGTATCTGATTTCAGCCTTTTTAGAGGAGCCACCAGGATTCTATTCAGGTGAATCAGACCCAAACTATGATTGGGACTACTGGAATTTTGAAACTTTAGGTAGTTCTCCTCTAGAAGAGTACTCAAGTCAAGTGGTAATTAGTACTCCAGGATTATATTCATTGACAGCAAGTTCAATGCCAGAGACACTAAATGGAGGTGTTTGTAATCTTACGGCAAGTATTGCGGTTTATGATACTCCTATGGTTGGATGTCCAGAAAATTCAGTGAGTATGGAATCAATAGATGAGGACTATACTATAAATCAAATTGATTTAGATGACGGGATTTA
>CAZTVP010000053.1:0-9392 GCA_964616995.1 uncultured Comamonadaceae bacterium | reverse complement strand
GTTATCTACAAAAAGTATGGATTTTAGAATGCTTAAAGACGCCATTCTTTCGAAGTCAAGATTATTAAATAGTGATAAACATTTAGCTCTTTACGTGGCTCTTGAACTTTACTATTCGAAGCTTGGTGATGTGGACCTTACTAAGAAAACGGAAGAAGATGAAACTTCTAATAAAGAAAATGACCCACATGCAGGTCATAATCACGATTAAGTAGTACAACCTAAACTACGATCAATGAAAAGAAGAGATTTACAACACTTAGAATTAAGCGGCAGTCAGAATACTTCGGACTCTAAAGCAATAGGAAAATTTCATACTGCTGAAGATATTTGGATCAAATCAAAATATGAGCAAAAAGATGTTTCCGATTTAGAACATTTGAATTTTGTTGCTGGTATTGCTCCTAACCTTAGAGGTCCTTACTCAACTATGTACGTAAGGAGACCGTGGACCATTAGGCAGTATGCGGGATTCTCCACAGCTGAAGACAGCAATGCATTTTACAGAAGAAATCTTGCCGCGGGTCAAAAAGGATTGTCAGTGGCTTTCGACCTTGCAACTCATAGAGGCTATGATTCCGATCATGAACGTGTTGTTGGTGACGTAGGTAAAGCTGGTGTTGCAATAGATAGTGTTGAGGACATGAAGATCCTATTTGATCAAATTCCTCTTGATAAAATGTCGGTATCAATGACAATGAATGGTGCTGTATTACCTATTATGGCTTTTTATATCATTGCTGCTGAAGAACAAGGTGTAAAACCTGAACAACTCGCAGGAACGATACAAAATGATATTCTTAAGGAATTTATGGTAAGAAACACGTACATCTATCCTCCTACGCCTTCCATGAAGATCATTTCAGATATTTTTGAATACACCAGTCAAAATATGCCTAAGTTCAATAGTATAAGTATTTCAGGTTATCACATGCAGGAAGCTGGTGCTACTGCAGATATAGAGTTGGCTTACACGCTGGCAGATGGACTGGAATACATTAGAGCGGGAATCAAGGCGGGGATGAAGATAGATGACTTTGCACCGCGCTTGTCCTTTTTCTGGGGCATAGGCATGAATCACTTTATGGAAATAGCTAAGATGAGGGCAGCCAGAATGCTCTGGGCCAAGTTGGTAAAACAGTTCAATCCTGAGAACCCGAAGAGTATGGCGCTCAGAACGCACTGCCAAACCAGCGGCTGGAGTCTTACGGAGCAAGACCCTTATAACAATGTCGCGAGAACCTGCATAGAAGCCATGAGTGCTGCCATGGGCGGAACTCAGAGTTTACACACCAATGCACTGGATGAAGCCATAGCATTGCCCACAGATTTTTCGGCCAGAATAGCTAGAAACACACAGTTATATCTGCAGCACGAAACGGACATTACCAAGGCCATAGACCCTTGGGGCGGAAGTTATTATGTGGAAGCATTGACCAAGGAAATAGCAGACAAAGCGTGGGAACATATTCAAGAAATAGAAGAGCTAGGCGGAATGGCTAAGGCTATAGAATCAGGGATTCCGAAGCTGAGAATAGAGGAAGCCGCTGCAAGAAAGCAAGCCAGAATAGACTCTGGACAAGACCAAATTATAGGGGTGAACATCTACCAAGTGGAGCAGGAAGAAGAGTTGGATATTTTAGAAGTAGATAATGATGCGGTAAGGAAAGAGCAGATAGAACGACTGCAGAAAATGCGTGCAGAAAGAAATGAGGCGGCTTGTTTGGAAGTATTACAACGCCTAGAAAAATGCGCAGCATCTGGAGAAGGAAACTTATTAGAATTAGCGGTGCAATGCGCCAGAAACCGCGCTAGCCTCGGAGAAATATCAGATGCCATGGAAAAAACATTTGGCAGATATCAGGCTAAAATCCAATCTGTAAGTGGTGTATATTCGTCTGAGTTAATGGGAGATAAAGATTTCAATAAGGCTAGAGAATTGGCAGATAAGTTTGCCGAAATAGCAGGAAGAAGACCTAGAATCATGATAGCCAAAATGGGTCAAGACGGACACGACAGAGGCGCTAAGGTGATAGCCACCAGTTTTGCTGATGTAGGATTTGATGTAGATATAGGCCCATTATTCCAAACGCCTTATGAAGCCGCCAAGCAAGCCATGGAAAATGACGTGCACATCCTAGGAGTAAGCTCATTGGCCGCGGGACATAAAACACTGGTTCCTGAAGTCATAGCAGAATTAGAAAAACTAGGAAAGCCCGAAACGTTAGTAATAGTAGGAGGGGTGATTCCTAAACAAGATTATGATTACCTCTATGAAGCTGGTGCGGTTGGGATTTTCGGTCCTGGAACTAAGATTGCGTTGGCTGCTCAGGAGATTCTGGAGTTGTTGATAGAGGGGTATTCTTAGGATTTTAGAATTACTTTAAGAGGGTTTTGCAAAAGCTTCATTAAGTAAACCAGTACTTTTAGTAAATGATTAAGTTGATATCAGTTTTAATTCTTGTTCTTTCTGCATTGTCCTGTTTTAGCCAAGATAATTCATCTATTTTATTTGACAACGGTTCTTGGCAGCATGAGGTATATTATCCAGAAGCGGCCAAAGATGCTGGAATAAAGGGAGAAGTAGAATTTAAAATTCAAATAGATTCCTTAGGGTGCATAAGTGATTTTGAAATTTTAAGTAGTCCAGATGAAGTGTTATCTGATGAAATAGAGAGAGTTTTTACTAAACCTAGATGTAAATGGTCTATAGCAGAAGGTTCAAAAAAGATATTTGACAGCTGGTTTTATCTAGATATTAAATTTCAATTATTCTAATTAGTTCCTGTAATCTTGTTGGATATACAATTTCTACTCATCTACCCTCATCATTCCTACCAAATCCTTAAAATACTGAGAACTCCAAATAGCTAGCTTCTCGTCATCTTTAATAAACCGAACCACATCTTCTTTAATACTTTCTACGGAAACAGATTCTATTTTACTGTTGAGCAGTTCTAACACTTGTTCCTTGGTAATGGTTTCTTCCATCCAATCTCCAGTGTCTTTGGCTCTGGTAAGAAAATGATTCAGGTCTAAAGGAATTCTTTTTTTGATATACCATTCTAGGTCATACCAGTCTCTTCCTTTTACTCTATTCTTCCATTTTCTGAATAATAGTGCATGGAGTTTACCTGCAAATAAGCTAGGTTGAGTAAAACACTTTACATAAAATGAAAATGGGCGTAGAAGTAGTTTCTCCTCTGTTTGAAAGTCGAGCGGTGGGTTTCTATCTACCTCAATTTTGATTTTCAATGTTTTGTTTGACCGGACGCCTGTCTCTTTTATTAAGTCTTCTAGCACTATTTCTTTCCATATGGTCTCAGCTTTTAAAAAAGCAGAATCTATGGTGGTTTGTTTGGTCTTTTTCTTTTCTCTAATGCTTACCGAAAGCCCCAGAGCCTCGAACTCATCAAGAATAGAGTTGAAATAAGGCTCTAAGGAAAAATCAGGCATCGGTTCTAAAAGAGAAAAATCCAAATCCTCAGAGTACCTGTCCAGTCCAGAAAATATTCTGAGTGCTGTTCCACCATAGAACGCTGCTTTTTTAAAAAAATCAGTTCTTGATAATCCGGCTAAAGCTATTTCCTGCATCACTTCTCTCAGTGCAGAGAGTATCTCTTCTTCATTAGTAGGATTATATTCTTTTATCCACTGTTTTATCATAACCTCTGTAGTGTGTTAATGAGCATGGCTATACTGGAACTTTTAGGAGCCTGTTCTATCCATAACTCCATGAGTTCAGTATCTAATGCCGTTAAATCTTCCTCATCTATTCTTAAATCTTCTGTTAAAAAAGCTAAGGTCTGACGCACACTTCTGAGGTTTACACCAGAGGTAACCACTATTTTATCACATAGGGCTTTCTCTGGAGATGCCACCAATGCGGTATAACCAGATGAAAATTCTACATGCCTTATACCGTATGAGTAATACGGTGTTTCTAGCTGTCTAAAGCTAAAACGCCCAGCATCATTAGTGTAAGCTTTAGAAGTTTTAATGGTGACTGAACTCACTTCATACACTCGCTCGGGAATCATATTCCAGTAGGAGAGTGCAGATTCTAAAGACACATAACTAGGCCCTCTTAAGTGATTGGCTATTAAAAAAGGCTCAGGCGTGGGCAAGTCTAATTCTGGCCCTACCATATATAATCCTCTTCTTAAAGAGATTAATTCATCACTTTTAATCAGCTCACTAATTTTATCGTTCGGGCGTCTGTAATCAGCTAGAGCTTCCTCCATTACATTTCTAGTAATGGGAGCTTGAGCATACCTTTTTATTCTTTTTCTAAAACTCACTGTAAAATATGATGTGTATAAACGGAAAATTTCCGATTTAGATACAAAAATAGGGCATATTTTGTGAATTTGACTTAGAATAATCGATTAATTTCCGATTTAATAGTTTCTATTTTACAATATATGGATTTGTAATGTAATTAATCCAAATATTAGTGAGTATCCTAATCACTGAAGTAGTTGATTCTTTCTATTTAGCGTTGCAATGTAATTTTACGAATCAGGAAAGAATCAAATCAGAAAAGGCGGTCTAATTAAAGAATAGATTTCTTCGTGAATTATATGCTCATTCAATTACCTCAAATCGAACATTATCTACGAACATCTCTATATCATGCTCTGTAGGATTAGCCGTAGCACCTATCTGAAATCTCTCATAAAACAAAGGTTCCTGAAGCTCAAAATCGATTCCATACTCCGCAAATTCAACTTCAAACTCTCCTGCATTAGGCATGTTGGTTCCACTTTCAGAAATGACTTCTTGGCCATTGATATAAAGTGAATTCATTCCAGTGTTTTCTTGAGATAAGGTCATTTCCCAGGTTACATCTACCCATTCATTTCTAGGAAAAGCCACTTGAGTCTGCACCAAAGTAGAGTTCAATATTTTTCCTCGTTCTATGCTCAGGTGGTCATTGTCTTTCATCATGAGCCTGATTCCTGGACACTGATTATCAGGAACAGTTGGGTCCCAACATGAGCAAGACTCTAAGTCAATTAGTAGTAGGTTTTCTATATTTTCTGTAGAGGAAATGTAGAAACTTGCGCTAATAGAAACTGTTGAGCCTTCAGGGGCATAGAGACCTCCTTTTTCAATATCGGCTTTTGACAAGGTCCCATCAGTAGCCAAGGCTAATATTCTGAGTGAATTGTTTCCTTCATTGGTTACATCAGTAGCTATGCTAATTTCGTTAGAACCATTGTCAGAATCTACAAGCTGTAAATTACTCCACCTGCTTCCATCTTCAGGGAATAACTCCATAAGATCGTTTCCTGTGGTTTCAAAACCATCTTCAAAGACAAAGTTAACCTCAGGATTTTCATTGGGGTCAGGATTATTTGTATTGTCGTCATCATCCTTCGAACACGATAATAGAAGAAGAATAAACATGAAGGAAAATAGTACTTTCATATCAATGAGATTGGAAGAGTAACTGGCTTAAGCTTTTATGAAAAAGCCATTCTGTTCTGTTTAAGACGGATAAGCGGTGCAAAATGTTACTAAGTCTCATCTCAATTCTGCCATAGATTTTCAGACCATTACATTTCGAACTACTTATCAATGTGTCTTTTTCTCTTTTGTCTCTTTTTGAAATACATGGAAACCAAAGCCAGAAGTAGGCCTATTTCTATAACGATTTCTCTTATATCTTCAAGATAGTTGACCACCGTTACCATGATTCCTGTAGCTCCTATCCACAACAGGATGGAACTTACCCAACAGCAACTTGTTCCTATAATAAAGGCTATTACACTTCCAATTAGTGTCTTTTTATGTTTGTCCATCTTACTCTTTAACAGCTGTAATAGAAACGCTGGCTACTCTGGAGGCTATTTCTTTAGCTTCATCGGAGTTGACATTAAAGTTGAGTTCATCGGCCAGGTTAGAAATTTGAGGGTCGGCTAGCATTAACTCCAGTGGGAAAGCAGATTTAGAAATGATTTCAATATCTGTAAATCCTGCTTCTTCGATGTATTTGATATAGTCCTCTAGTTTTTCTGCACCTGAGACACAAGCTATGTGTCCTGTTAAAGAGTTTTTGATGAAATCTGGTAGGTCTTTTTCCAGAACGATGTCACTGATAGAGATTCGGCCTCCAGGTTTTAACACTCTAAAAGCTTCTTGGTAAACTTTATCCTTGTTTAGAGACAGATTAATTACACAGTTAGAAATAACATGGTCAGCTATGGCATTCGGAAGAGGTATGTCTTCTATATCTCCTTTAATGAATTCTACATGAGAGTAATTTCCTTTGGAAGCATTTCGCTTAGCTAAATCTAGCATGTCTTCTGATAAGTCTATGCCTATGACTTTACCACTTTCAGAGACGATAGGAGCTATTATAAATGCATCAAAACCTGCTCCTGAACCAAGGTCTACCACAGTTTGACCTTGTTCTATATTGGCTAGAGCTGAAGGATTTCCGCATCCTACTCCTAGATTGGAGTTTTCTGGTACTGAATCTAAATCTACTTTGGTGTAACCTATAGCTGTGCCTACATCTTGAGCATTTTTAGTGACATCACAGCATGAAAAGAGTTTAGCCAGAGGTTTATTTTTAGTTGCTTTAGCCAGTTTTCCATAGCCATCTATTACCGATTGTTTTACTGAGTTTGTGTCCATTTTTATGTGTTTAAATATGAATTACACAAATTTCAGAAGATGAAATGGCTTCACACTTGACCTAGGTCAAGTCAGAAATTTTTTTTCTGATTCTGCTTAATGTTTCAGGTGCTATCTGCATGTATGAGGCTAAATAATTCAGAGGAACTCTAGTAGCTAATTCAGGTTCTTTATCTAGAATTTCTTGATACCGCTCAGTGGCCGACATGTTGTTTATGAATCTCTGGTGGCACTCAGTTCTAATGAATTCAGATTCTGATGCCATACGACCTAACTGCTGCCAGAATATGTTTTTTGCGTACAGTTTTTTTAAGGAATCATAAGAGAAAACAATTAATTCAGAAGGTTCTATAGCTTGAATAGCTATTTCACTGGCAGTAGAACTAATCAGACTTGTGTAAGAAGTGATGACGTTATCTTCAGAACAGAAGCAGTTGGTAATTTCCTTGCCGTCTTGAAGATAGTATAACCTGAAAAGTCCACTCTTAATGAAACCGATTTCTCTACAAACTTTGCCATAGTCCAGCCAGTGTTCTCCTGGTTGAAGTTGTTTAAGAGACAGATAAGGAAGTATATCTTGAAATACTTCTGAAGTATAAAGAGGAAATTGTTTTAGGTAGTTATTTAATGCTTCCATATTATTTATCAGCCCTCAAAATCTTCTCCATCTTCCTTCCTTTAGCCAATTCATCTATCAACTTCTCCATTCTTCTACAATCTCTATATAGAGAGAATTCATCAGCTATTTCTTCTATTCTATAACCACAAACTACTCCTTTAATCATGTGTGAGTTCTCATGCATCTGAGCTCCTGCGAAGAACTCCCCGAAGTTACCAGTTCCAGATATATAGCCATCTAATTCTTCTTGACTATAACTTGTAAGCCAAGTAATGACTTGGTCAAGCTCAGCTTTAGTTCTGCCGTGCTTTTCTATTCTCTTTAGGTAATGAGGGTAGATGGAGCCAAAGTTCATTTTGGCCACTTGTTCGTTTTTAGCTTGGGTTACTTCTGCCATGGTGTGAGGATGTTGATTTGAAAACCTAAGATACTATTCTTTTTCAAACCCATAATCCCTTTCCACCAGAGCTATTCTAGTTTTATAAGCTTGGTACCATTTCTTCCTGCCTTGTTCTCTGGCCAGCGTATGTTCTGCGTTCTCTTTCCAGTTTTTAATGGATTCTAAATCTTTCCAATACGAAACGGTAATTCCTACTTCATTTCGTGCGCTTTCTACTCCTAGGAATCCACTTTGCACCGCAGCTAAATCTACCATGCGCTGAGCCATCTCTGAATAATCTTCTACGTTTTCAGTATTGATAGAGGTAAAGATGACTGCGTAATACGGTGGTTCGGGAGTGTTGGCTATCATAGGGCTTGGTTCGCGATTATACTTTTCTAACAAACTTAGATTTCAAGCCCATAGCTCCGAATCCGTCTATTTTACAGCTAATATTATGGTCACCATCTGTAAGTCGAATGTGTTTGACTTTAGTACCTGCTTTCACTGGTTTAGGTGCTCCTTTTACTGGTAAATCTTTTATTACTATTACTGAATCACCATCTTGAAGTTCGTTTCCATTAGAATCTAGTATTTTCGGGTTTTCTGTAGTTTCTACTTCTGCTGGATTCCATTCATACTGACACTCTGGACAGACATATAGTAGATTTCCTAGCGCATATCCATAAGGTGAGCTGCACCTAGGGCAGGGTTTCATTTCATCAGACATAGTACATTAAGCTATAATTAGACTTTAATACATAACTCTGACTAAAATAGTGTTTAATAAGCTATGGAATTTCCATTAGGATTTATTCCATAAAGCATTCAAAGTCTCAAATGGAAGCCGTATTTGTGCTTTTCCAATTTTCACATCTTTGTTTAAGTTTTAAGTTCATCTCTTCAAATCCTGATTTAGTCTTAGTATCCAGTTTTTTGGCAAAGAGTCCAACCAACAGACCTCTGAATTTCTCTTCCTGAATGAAAGTGCATGTTCCGTCTCCATTGTCTATGATTTCAAAGCTGTGTTCTCCGTCAAATAAACCTCGAAACAGGAATTTCCCTAACCATTTTAATTCTTTAGACTCCGAGTAAGTGAGGATTTCAGGCTTAAAATCCATTCCTCCTGCAGTGATTTTTACTTTCTCACCTTCTTTGAAATCTCCTTCAGCGAAAGTGATAAATGGGTTCCAATCTGGATATGCTTTAAAGTTGGTTAAGACTTGCCAAATAGTTTCTGGTGATGCTTCTATCTGAATAGAGGTTTTAATTTCTTTTTGAGCCATGATGTTATGAGTTATTAGAGTGAGTAGGACAATCAAAATTTGCTTTTGCATGATTATTAATTTTAATTCATTGCAAAGCAAAGACGAGTTTACTCAGCTTCTCTTGACATAAATCAAGAAACTAATTTTCTCCTCACACGACTTAAAGTTTCTGGTGACATGCCTAACATGGAGGCTATATGTTGAAGTGGAACTTGAAGAAATATCTCAGAGTTTAGCTCTAATAGCTGTGTCACTTTTTCTTCTGCGGTCATGGAGAGTTGACTGAAAATTCTATTTTCCATTTGGACAAAACACTTGGCTATGAAAAGCTTTTCCAGTTCACTCCAGTTTTCAACATGTTCCCCTATGGCGTTAAACTCTTCTTTGGAAATGGTATAGAGTTCACATTCTGAAAGGGCTTGAATATTCCATCTAGACGGAGAGCCAAACATAAAACTAGAAAGGTCTGTCAAGAACATTC
>CAZTVP010000052.1:0-9422 GCA_964616995.1 uncultured Comamonadaceae bacterium | reverse complement strand
TTATTATGTTTAATCCTTTTATAAGGAGCATAGGCTCGAAGGCTCCAGCTTGTTCAAAGTACTTAGCTTTTACTGAATCGGTTACTTCTAAGAGGGAAGTAGTTCGTTCATCTTTACTTACCAGTAGATTTCTGAAGTGTTGGGCCAGTCCATTTATAAAAATGTGACCGTCAAATCCAAGAGAAATAATCTCATTAAATAGGACTAATGAGTCGCTAACATTCTCATTCAAGATATAATCCGTAGCTCTAAAGTAGTAATCATGGTCTAGCACATGAAGATTCTCTATGACAGACTGATAGCTTAAGTTTCCTTGAGAAAAAGAAACCATCTGGTCAAAAATAGAAAGCGCATCTCTCAGTGCGCCATCTGCTTTTTGTGCTATGACATGAAGCGCTTCATCTTCAAAAGAAATTTCTTCTTTATCAGCTATGTTCTTTAAGTGCTGCGCAATAGCCTGAACACTAATTCTCTGAAAGTCGAAAATTTGACATCTACTCAAGATAGTAGGTAGAATCTTGTGCTTCTCAGTAGTAGCTAGTATGAATACAGCATGAGCAGGAGGTTCTTCTAATGTCTTCAGAAATGCATTAAATGCAGCCTGAGAAAGCATATGAACCTCGTCTATCACATACACATTATAGTTTCCTATCTGTGGTGGGATTCTGACTTGAGAAGTTAATTCTCTAATGTCATCTACAGAATTGTTAGATGCCGCATCCAGCTCAAAAATATTGAATGAAAGGTCTTCTGGGTTTACGCCATCGGCTTCATTAATTTTTTGAGCAAAAATTCGAGCACAAGTAGTTTTTCCAACACCTCTCGGCCCACAGAATAAATATGCTTGTCCTAGCTTGTTAGAAGAAATAGAGTTCTTAAGGGTAGAAGTAATACTCTCCTGACCCACTACCTTTTCCCAGGAGTCTGGGCGGTACTTTCTAGCTGAAACTATGAACTCACTACTCATGGTTCAAATATCGTGAATTGTGCTTCTTTACCTGCTCTGAATCCTGCTATTTTGTTCACAAAATTCACAGTTTCGGATAAGTTCTACAAGAACTAAATTCTGTCCTTAAAAAAAAGCCCAAACCGAGAGGTTTGAGCTTTTAATTAATTTCTCTTCTAACCGTTAGCTAGATACTTTTTTCTTCTTTTCTTCTACAGCTTTAGATTTACTGCATGATTTTGTACAAGACTTTGAACAAGAACCTTTTTTAGCAGATGCATCTGTACCACCGTTGGCAGTAGTTTTAGACTGAGAAGCATTTAGCTTAGCATCTTTTTTAGAAACTACATCAGCCTTAGTATTGTCCGCTTTCTTAGCAGCTTCAGCCTTAGCACATTTTTTAGAACAAGACTTCGAACACTCCGTTTTAGTCTTTGTAGAGGTAGCAGTAGTTTGAGCATTAGTATAGCTTACTCCGAATGCGAATAACGCTGCTAGTAAAAATATTTTTTTCATTTTTCTTTCTGTTTATGTTTCGAATATACGAATTAACGCTGAACAGGTTGTCAAATTATGTGCCATCTCTCTTAAGTTTTGCTAATATGTTTACTTTTAGCGTATGAAGATTTTTAAAATACTTTCGTTCGTGGTGGTAGGAGTGGCTGTGTTTTGCACCGCGTGTAAATCTCCTATAAAAGGAGTAGGTGAAGTAGTGCCTGAAACCAGAAGTTTAGAGGGATTCTCTGAGATCGAGTTAAATGGCTTACTAAGTGCTGATTTTAGACAGATTAAGTCTAGCGAGGTAAATAAAGTGGTGGTTAAAGCACAGGAAAACTTAATTCCGCTTATAAAATCTACGGTAGAAGATGGGCTGCTCGTGCTGGAAATTTCTGAGTCGATTCATACAGAAAGAGATATAGAAGTAGAAATTTATGGAGTGAATCTGCGTTCTATAACCATGAATGGATCGGGAGATTTTAAGAATGACAGTAGGCTGAAAATAGACAAGCTTTACCTAGAAAATAATGGCTCAGGTAACCTAAATTTAAACACAAATTCTCAAGATGTGCAGGTAGAATTAAACGGTTCTGGTGATGTAAATTTAGAGGGAAACACAGATTATCTGGAGTGCGAACTGAATGGTTCTGGAGACATTAATGGAGCCGAGTGTAGAGCATTTCAGTCTGAGGTTCTGCTGAATGGGTCAGGTGATATCAGTGTGTTCGTAAAAGAAACTCTAGACGTGGAAATAAATGGCTCTGGAGATGTGTATTACAAGGGAAAGCCTAAGCTGACTAAAGAACTGAACGGAACCGGATCACTAAAAGAAAAGTAAAAGCCTTAGAAAAGGAATGTCTGCTGAGGTAGCCACACAGAAAACATCCTCGGTGCTGGAGGCTATAATTCTAGCACTTACCATTCATGTGGTATTCTTGGCTATCATTTATTTTGCAGATGAAGGTTTCTTCGTTTTTAACAGTAAAGAGCGCCCTTCAGAAGATGTAAGTATAGAGTTTATAGAGCTTACAGAAGAACTCTTAGCGGTGCAAAGTAGCCCCCAACCCGATTTATCATCCGTTTTAGACAAGTACAAAAACGTAACCGCAAGTGAGAACGCTGAGTTGTCTGAAGAATGGAAAAACTATGGTTTTAATAGGAGCCGAGCAGATGAAGATGTAAGGCAGGAGGTTTTAGATTTCGAGAAAAGTCAATTCGATAAGCTCAAGGAAAATCATGAGAATTACGAGTACGAATCTTCGGTAAAGGATGATGGAGAGTCTAATAGCCGGAAGAGTAATTCTTCTGATGCTGGAGCCAACGGAAATTACGCCATGGCCACTTCCACCTTTGATTTCTCTCGTGACCCTGAATACAGAAAAACACCTACTTATCTCTGTAGAAAGTTTGGTAAAATCGTAGTTGAAATCACTGTGGACAGAGATGGAGTAGTGAAACAAGCTAAAGCCATAAGTGGAGACTTAGACAAAGACTGCCTTAAAGAACAGTCAGAGGCTTATGCTGGCAGGTGGAAGTTCAAGTCAGATGCCTCAGCCACTAAACTAGAAAAAGGAACCATAACCTTCACCTTCCTTCCTCAAAAGGAATAGTTACCACTACTTAGCAGAATCTGCATATTCCTGAAGATAACTAAAGTGCTCAGTTAATTCTCCATCTAAGTTAGTTTGAGAGGCTCTGCCTATGACGTCATGCGGGTCATCTCCTAGTAAACACGGAAGAATTTTGTCTATTAGCACTCTACCGAAATCCGCACTAGCATCCTTAGGAAGTTCACATGGAAGATTATCTATGGCCATTACTGCTATAGCGTTAGGTACGTGCATATCACATTCCTCTTCCTTCATTTTGTCGTAACCATAAAAAGGGTCTGCTATGGTAGAAGGTCTAATGGTACTAGCCACTGGGCCGTCTATATCACAGCTGATATCGGCAACTACGTTTATACGCCAGTTCGGATGCTTCATATCCTCTCTGGTATAGATAAACGGGCTACCATCTCCCCAGTAATGGCAGGCTATGTACATGTCTGACTGATGAGCATATACAGAGAATACACTTTTATATTTTTCTGGTAGAGTGTAGAATTCCTTTTTGTCATAACCGCCATCAGAAATTCGGGCGTTGTATTTATCTGTATTTAAATGAGTGAATACTGGCTCATTAAAAGTCTCATTTAAATATTCTTCTGGGCTAACCTCTCTTATAGGTAACTTCTCTATAATCTCTCTGGCTCCATAACCTACCTTACCGAATCCTGTTAGCACACATTTAAAATTCTGAGGAAGTTTTACATCTGAAAGGTAGCTTTCCATTTCTGCTCTATCTTCACATTCATGAGCTGGTTTTAGGTCAAACGATTTCAACTTTTTCCCAAGCGTTCTGAACCCATTATAACATCCTACTATTCCTGCATATCTTCCAAATCCGATCAGGCGTTTCCCTCTTTCATCTTTAAGCACTTCATAATCTACTAGGCGGATTTTACTGTCCAAGATTTTGCGCAGCAGCTTAGCGTTATAAGGCTGTAGCTTAAAAGTATGACTGAAAAAGAAATAGGTTTTATTGGGAATAAGCATACCTAACGGAACTTCCTTCACCCCGAAAAGCACATCACAGTCAGAGAGGTCATCCTGTAATACTATTCCCGCTGCAGTATATTCTTCATCCTTAAACTTTCGGATAGCACTGGGTTGAACCACCAGTTCAGCCTGAGGAAATTTTTCTTTGGCTTCAGCACACTGCTGTGGACTTAGTGGAACTCGTTTATCTGGAGGAGTTTTGCCTTCTCTTATGATACCTATTTTCATGGTGTAAGGATTATACGAAGATTCGTTTTTCAGTCACGCGAAAATAAGAAGTACAAAGTTTAGATACTCCTAAGGAATAAAGGTACTATTTTTGCTCTCCTTTTTTTCTTGAAAAACGGGATGTTCATTGACATTATGGGGCCGATTTGGTTTTGACAATACGGCAGATTTTTTAGTAAGCATGTCGTGTGGTGAGTGTTCACACGTTAATAAATGCATTCGACCTTTTAAGTGGCAACACTTCTTACGCTCTCGCGGCCTAATCCGACTCAGTCAGATTGCCTAATTCTAGCTACTAGGTAGCAGAACGAGATGCCTCACTGCACGTTTCGTCTTTTTACGGCAGATCCGAGGTATCGTATAAAAAGACTAGCTAATTCTGTGTCTAGGTGAATTAGCGAAGCTAAATAGACTAAGCCATGGTTTTGCAGTCCTTAGTATATTCCATGGCCTACAATTAAGTAAGGACTAAGCATGAAGAAAGCTAACGGATCCCGTATCTGGACGAGGGTTCGAGTCCCTCCGGCTCCACAAATAAGTTTGAAGTGTGAGTAACGAGCAAGAGCGAGTTACTTGCACGATAAACAGATTTATCCCTCAAGACTCAAACTGAAACTCTCACTCTAAAAAAATTAAAAGTCTTTTGTGGTAGCTTTGTCAAATGTTTGATTTTGAGAAGCTTAATGTTTATATCAAGGCTAAAGCCTACAATCATAGAATATCAAAATTGGTTTCTCTGAAGAACATCGATAGAAACACTAAAGATCAGTTAAGAAGAGCTTCATTAAGTATAATGTTGAATATTGCCGAAGGTGCCGGAAGATTCACAGATAAAGACAAAAGAAATTTTTATGTAATCTCTAGAGGGTCAGTGTTTGAATGCGTGGCGCTTTTAGATTTTCTAAAAACCGAAAGAGTTATCGAAAAAGATGAATTTTCCAGCTTGTACATTGACCTAGAAGAGCTTTCTAAAATGTTATACGGTCTGATCAAAGGTCTGAGTTAATTGATATTACGATCACTCCACCCTCATAAAAACATAACCACCTTTTTCAGCTCCCCATACTTGTTCATCCTCTTCATTCCAGCCTTGATCCCATGATACTATTTTATCACTGAATACTTGTACTTTAGAAGTAGCATAACTGGCTCCATAAAGTGAACTTTTACACTTATCTGTATCTGTAGAACCAGAAAACTCCTGGCCATTCAGTTTATCTAGATATACGGTGCACCCTTCTCTGGTGATTAAAGAGTCTGGAGTAAGGAAATTAAAAGCCTTAGGGGTGTTTCCCTTTTGAATGAATCTGTCATCATTAGGAATTTCAAACACTTCACTAGCAAATCTTCCATCAGATTCTTGAGTTACTCTGTAGATTCTCTGACGGTAAGGAGCGTCTAGTTTAGAAGATACTGCTTGTTCTACGTACAAGTAAACTGCATCTGTTTGTTTGGGCCAAATTCTTCTCATGTCTAAGTTAATGCTGTAAAAAGCAGAGTCCTGAGCTGCTTGTTCAGCGCTAGAGAAGGAGCCGGTCATCCATTCAGATAAAGTGGCTAAATCACTGTTTCCTTTGGTTAGTGAATTTTTTGTTGCGCAGCTGGCTATGAAGATAATTAGTACTAGATAAAAAGAGACTCTCATGATTAAAGTTTTAAGTGCGGTGCAATACTAAACCTAAAACAAACATAATTTCTATTCCCTTCTCAACCTAGAATTTCACTGAAACTAAAAGTGTTCTTACTCCGTAAAACCAAGAGAATAAATGAATCTATAAGGTTTTATGACCAAACGATTAATGAATATCAGGCTAATTATATTTCTGTTTATCAGCTTTTTATGCTTTAATTCTGCTGCTCAGTTAGATATAGAATGGCATATAAGAAGTTCTAATGACCAGGAAGTTTCTGTATCTGAGATAGCCGTTTCTCCAGATGATAATTTCATCTACATGGTAGGAACTGCCGATCAAATAAATGCCAGTTTCTTTGAAAGAGAAGGAAATACGGATGTTCTGACTATGCCAATTTTTACGGATAACACTAGCCATGGTCAAGACGATGCCTTACTCGTTAAGTTTAATACAGATGGGCAAGTGATATGGTGGAGAATGATAGGAGGTCCTTTGAACGATGAAGGAATAGCGTTAGATATAGCTTCTGATGGTGACATAGTACTCACTGGAAATTATCAGGAAGAATTATCAATTAAAGGAAGCGGATTAGCTGGAGAAAACTTTTTGGCATCAGGTGTCGGAAACAATAACATAGATCTATTTACTCTTTCACTTAAACCTAATGGTGATGTAGACTGGTATAGAACTCACGCAGGAAATGAAGATGATTTAGCCAACGATATAGAAGTAGATGATTCTGGTGTATATCTAAGTTTTATAACTAATTCAGATGATTTAGTTTGGAATGGAAACAATTTAGGTGGAGATTCACATTACGCAGCTCTTGCAAAATATGATGAAGGAGGGGTACCATTATGGGCTATAACTGCTAACTCTGAAGTTTCAGATTTAGTATTTAACTACCCTCATTACTACAGGAACAAAGTCGAAAAGTATAATAATCGAATAATTTGGACTGGAGCATATAAAGGGTCGTTATGTGACTTTAGTGATACATCTGGAAATTTGAGTGCTTCATTAACATCTTCAGATGATGTGTCTGGTGATTTGTTTATTGCTTCTTTAGATGGAACTGGGGCTTTAGAATGGGTGAAGAGCATAGTTTCTGGTGCCGTTGTTCAAACATCAAATGCACTTAGTTGGGATGAGTATGGTCTATTTTTAGCTACTACCATAGGAGATGTGGATTTAGGTGGTTTCCTAGGAGATTATCCCATTGTACTTCCTTCCGGAAATGTTGTGCCAGATGGAGATATCCCAGCATTTTACCAAGACCAACCTATGGTGATACGTTTAAACCCTGAAACTGGGAATGAGATGTATTATCGAATTTTTGAAGTTACAACCCAACAATCTATTAATGACATAGTAGCACTAGGAAGCGATAGACTAGCACTAATTGGATCATATGAAGGAGAGTTTTCTGTAGGAGGTTTTACTTCTTCATCCTCGAACAACTTAGATGCTTTCCTTATGTTCTTAGAGTCAGATTTTGATCTTCTAGAGTTCTATTCAGGCGGTGGAGGTAACGATGACTTTGGAACAGGTTTTTCGAAAAATTCTACAAACACTGAAATGTATCTTTCTGGAATTAATAGAGGACAGTTTGTATGGGGACCTATTTCATACTCAGGCACTGCTAGAAATAGTTTCTTAGTGAAACTCGGAACTCCACAGACTGAAGCAGAGAAATTCATGGCGAATTGTCCAAGTGATACCATACTTTTTGTAGATCCAGGAGTTTGTGGAGCTGTCTTTACACATGAGCCGCCAATAGAGCCAAGTTCTCTGCCAGCTGGCTACTCTATTTCTCAAACAGAAGGGCCTAATTCTGGTGCAGAGTTTCCTGTGGAGACTAAAGAAATTATATGGCAGTTAACTGATGGCACGAGCACATGGGAATGTTCTTATAATGTCACCGTTATAGACAATGAACCTCCGATTTTAGATTGTCAGAGAACATTTATAGAATTAGATAATTCTGGAGAAGCTACTTTGAACCTTAGTGATGTTTTGGTAAGTTCATTTGACCCATGTGGTATTAGTTCTCAGGTTTTATCTAAATCAGTCTTTAACTGTTCTGAAGTTGGGATGCATATGGTAGATGTTACAGTAACAGATAATAATGGTCTTATATCAGTTTGTAATGTTCCAGTAGAGGTGGTAGACAACATACCTCCTGTTTTATCATGTACGGATGTCAATGTTGATGCAGATGTTAATTGTGAATTCGAAATGACGCAGTATTATGGTTCCATAACAGATAATTGCAGTGGACAAAGTGTACGAAGAATTCCAAATTTTAATTTGATAGGTGTTCATAATGGTCACGCTTATTACGAAACTGCCTATTCAGGAGATTGGGCCACACTCCATGGTGATATGCTTTCAGCTGGAGGAGACTTTGTAACGATAAATGATACACTTGAAAATTTGTGGCTAATTAATAGGATAGCATCTGGAGTATTTATCGGTTTACAGGATAATGATTACGATGGAACCTTCGAATGGATGGATGGTTCAGCAGTTAGTTTCACAAATTGGGGACCATCTGAACCATCTAGTGAAGTTAATTCAATTCACGTAGGCCTGCAGCCTAATGGAGAATGGGATAATTGGTTAGATACAGACATAAGTGTAGGAATAATGGAATTTCCATTTATACCTCTAGAGCCTGTAAGCTACTATTATGGTCCTGTGATTGGACAAACCTTAAGCGAAGGAACAACTAATCCTGCTGGTGTGGCGGCTTTAGATTATAATGGAACAGAAGTCACTTGTAATTACAACATAATAGTCGAAGATAATACTCCTCCAAACTTAGTTTGCCAAGATATTTCAGTGGAGTTAGGTACACTTTTTACTACTGAGCCGTTCATTGGGTCAAGTGATAATTGTGGAAATATCACTTATTCTCATACTATCCTAGCTCCCTTAAATGAATTAGGAGATACGCTAGTTTATGCTCTAGCAGAAGATGACATAGGAAACACTAGTGCTTCTTGTCAGTTTACAGTTACTGTTGAAGATACCACTCCTCCTTCTGCCAGTTGTCAGGATATAACAGCTGAATTAGATTCCAATGGTGAGTATGTTCTTTCTCCTGTTATGGTAGATAATGGGTCATTTGATTTATCTGCGATTTCATTCTCTTTGGATCAAACCTATTTTGATTGTTCAAACATAAATACTCCAGTAGAAGTTACACTTACTGTCACGGATTCCTCTGGTAATGAGGATTATTGCACCGCGGAAATTACAATAGTGGATAATATAATTCCAACTATTACTTGTCAGGATGTTACTTTGAGTCTAGATTCTAATGGAGAAGTAAATCTTCAAGAATCTGATTATTTGGTTTCATTTACTGAAAATTGTGCATTTGATAGTAAAACTGTAGATCAGACCTATTTCGATGAACTAGGGAACTTTGCGGTTACCGCTGAGTACATAGATTCAGGAAACAACTCTACCTCATGTTCTTTTAATGTAGAAATTATAGATGCGGTCATA
>CAZTVP010000051.1:6724-9499 GCA_964616995.1 uncultured Comamonadaceae bacterium | reverse complement strand
CTAGCCGTGTCATCTGAGTAATATCGGATTCGTACGTTATCTACTTCATAAGGAATTACCCTGGCTAAATTCTTATAATACGCTTCTCCTATAAATTTAAATGGTCTGCCCCAAGCGGTGAAATTGTAATCTATTCCAGCTAGGAAGTGCATAGATTTTTGAGCTTGAATGGATGTATTTAATGTTCCATCAAATCTTCTCAGCTCTCTGTAAAATGGAGGTTGGTAATAATACCCCGCTGCGAATTTGTATAGCACATCTTTATAAATCTTCTTTTCTTTTCCTAAAGAATCTGTGGTGATTTTATACTTATTAGGCTTATAACTGAAAACTGCTCTAGGGCTAACCACAGCTTCATTATTAAAGTCCCAGTAATTAGCTCTTACTCCTAAGTTAGCTGTCCAGTCTGCGTTATTCTTTGTGGTAAATTGTTTTTCATATTGGAAGTGAGACATGGCTCTTAAGGAATTCACATCATTAGTTCCTATGACCACATCATTCAGTAAAATTTGGTCTGAAGGAGCTATGGGCGTACTGAACCCTACCGAATCTATGTAAACCCATTCTCTAAGTTCATCATTAATTACTTCATTTTGCACTCTAACTCCCCATCTAATTTTTTGGGAATTGTCATCACTTTCTATGAGTCCTTTATGATTGAAGGTAAGAACGGTAGCATCTAGAAAATTCCTTCCATGTTCTAAGAAAGAACCTACTCCAAGATTCCTTAATACATCACCAAATTCATCAGAACCTAAGTCTCTTTCTAACTCGTCTAACTGATACTGACCTAAAATATCGAACGTTTCTGCTTCTTGAGTTCTAAAAGCTGAGAGCTGAAATTTCAGCAGTCGTCCAGGAAAAGGAACATAATTAGCAGACACAGCTCCAAAACCAGTCTCAAACTGAGATTCCTCCTGTCCGTCAAAGAAGATAGTTAGCCTTAACGCTTCATTAATATTACCGATGTTAGTCTCTCGTGTTTGAGGTACAAAGTTGTATCGGTTTCTGCTGTAGTTTCCCAGAATGTCAAAGTTCCAAACTCCATGATCATTAGGCCTCCAAGTCATGTAAGTCTGTACATCTACATAATCAGGATTGTAATCACCTTCTGTATCTAAACTTCCTAAGACATAAGCGTTAGACTGATATCTTACTCCAGTGTTATAAGTAAAATTCCCGCCTTTACTCTTATTCTCAAAATGAAGAGAGGCTCCTAGTAAACTCGCCATAAATGAACCAGAAAATTCAGCTGGTCTGTTATAGTTGATATCCAGCACACTGGATAATTTGTCTCCGAATCTAGCTTCCCAACCTCCAGCAGAAAATGAAATGGTACTAATCATATCAGGGTTAGGAAAACTCAGACCTTCTTGTTGCCCAGCTCTCACTAGAAATGGTCTATAGACTTCTATATCGTTGACGTAAACCAGGTTTTCATCAAAATTTCCTCCTCTCACATTATAGCCTGTACCTAACTCTGTAGTAATAGATGTTCCTAGACCTTGAGTAAGGATTATGCTAGAAATGTCATTCTTTACACTTGGAATTTTATTGATGACTTTAGGGTCTATTTTAGTCATAGTGGTATTCCTCCTATAATCTGTAATCTCAGCTTCTTGCTTTATGATTTTTGAATCATCAGGAAGACGAATGAGCCAGTCTGTTTCTTCGTTTTTATTTAGTGTAGCAGCTTTACGAATAGATTTTTTTCCAAGGAATGAGAATTCTACGGCATAACTCACACCAGCTTTTACTTCTATCCTGAATTTCCCGTTAGAATCAGTGGTAGCGCTAAATGAGTTTTCGTTAGACTGAACGTAGATGTTTGCACCTGGAAGAGACTCTCCAGATTGTTCTATTACTCTTCCTGTAATAAATGCAGACTGTGCACTCAGAAATGTGCACATAGCTGAAAAGATTAGTACTAAAATAAATCTCAGTTGCATGGAGGCCAAAAGTAGTGTTTTAGAACTACCGCACTTAGAACGAAGGTTTAGAAAAATTGGTATATCTCACTACGTAATTTTAAGTAGTCTTTTATATTGCGTAGTTATACAATTTTACATCTCAAATGAAATTATCACATCTCTTATGGGCGCTGATTTGCCTTTTCAGTTTCTCTTGTGCAGAGAAAAGTTCTTCTCCGATTAAAACAACATCGGAAGCTTCTGAAATTATCGGTTTAGCCACACCTGTGCGCCTAGGTTTAGAAGAAACTAAAGTGCTTTTAGCAGATTATTTTATAAATCCATCTGCGGTGCAATCGGTAAGCTGCCAAGGACTTACATGTACCCTGGATTCAGCATCCAATTCCGTGACTCTAGCAGGAAAACTAAAAAATCCAGCTGGACAGTTGAAAGTTAAAACAGTTGATGCGGATTATCATATTCCAGTGCTTTCTTCTCAATTAGTGCCTGTGAAAATGATCATACCAACCTCCAAGCTCAAAGCAGATAAGCTTCAGGCTAAGGGAACTTTTAATAGCTGGAATACCGCTAATGGAGAGTTTAAAAAAGAAGGTGAAAACTGGGTGTTAGATATGACCTTAAACAAGGGAATGTATGAGTACAAACTGGTAGCAGATGGAAAAGAGATAGATGACCCTATCAATTCTGAAACTGTTCCTAATGGTCTTGGAGGTCAGAATAACGTTCTTCAAGCTGGAGTGGCTGAGAAAGACTTTAACTTGACCAGTGCTGAAATGGATGGGAATGACCTCATGTTTCAAGCAAACTTAGAGTTAGCAGGAGCCTTTGCTACAGTAGATAATAT
>CAZTVP010000051.1:0-6714 GCA_964616995.1 uncultured Comamonadaceae bacterium | reverse complement strand
AAATGTAGCCTTAGAGATAAATGGAAGAGAAGTTAAGATTCCGGCTTCCTCATTGCACCGCGGAAAAGAAGGAAGTTTAAGGGTAATGGCATACACAGAAAACGAAGTGAGTAATGAGGTGCTAGTTCCACTCAAAAACGGTTCCCCAGTGACTTCACCAGATGAACTAGGCAGAGAAGACATGAGAAAAAGTATCATGTATTTCGTGATGATAGATAGGTTTTTTGACGGAGAATCTGAAAATAATCATCCTATAGAAGATGATAGAATTTTACCGATAGCTAACAATCTGGGAGGAGATATGCAGGGTGTGGTTCAGAAAATAAACGAGGGTTACTTTGAGGAACTTGGAGTGAATACTCTGTGGCTTTCACCTATTACTACAAATCCTGATTCGGCTTATGGCTTGTGGAATGAGGGCGTTACTAGCATGTTTAGTGGATACCACGGCTACTGGCCTATCAGAAGCTGTGAAGTAGATTACAGGCTGGGCGATTCTACATCTTTTGCGCAGCTCATAGATAAAGCGCATGCTGATGATATGAACGTTCTATTGGATTATGTAGCTAATCATGTACACATAGAGCATCCTGTCTATTTAGAGCATCCAGATTGGGCTACGGATTTGTATTTACCAGATGGAACTATGAATACTGAAAAATGGGATGAACATAGACTAACCACATGGTTTGATACTCATCTGGCCACCTTAGATTTAACTCGACCTGAGGTAATAGCTCCTATGACAGATTCAGCCTTGTACTGGCTTCAGAATTTCGAGTTAGATGGATTCAGGCATGATGCTACCAAGCATATTCCAGAGGTTTTCTGGAGAGAACTCACGAGGAAAATAAAGACCGAAATAGTTCAAGACGGAAGACCTATTTACCAAGTGGGAGAGACCTATGGAAGTCCAGAGCTTGTAGGAAGCTATGTTCAGAGTGGGCAGTTAGATGCACAGTTTGATTTTAATCTTTACGATGCTGCCTTGGATGCCTTTGCTAAGCAAGAGTCTGGTTTTCAAAATCTAGAAAGAGTCTTGGAAGAGAGCATGAAGTACTACGGAGCTCATCATGTAATGGTAAATATTACAGGAAATCAAGATAAACCTAGATTCGCATCATTGGCAGATGGCTCAGTAAAGTTCGATGAAGACACCAAGCTAGCAGGATGGACCAGAGATATTCAAAATGCTAATGATGATGGCTATGACAGAATGAAACTTATGACTGCATTCCTACACGCGGCTCCTGGTATTCCTTGTGTTTATTATGGAGACGAATTAGCCATGCCTGGTGGAAACGACCCTGACAATCGAAGAATGATGAAGTTCACAGGACTCAGTGAGAAGCAGAAAGAGACTAAAGAAAATCTTAAGAGGTTGACTAAAATGAGGTTAGCTCACATGCCGTTGGTTTATGGCAGTACTGAAGTTGTAGAAGCATCTGATCATTTGTTTAGAGTAAGAAGAACCTACTTCGGAGAAGAAATAGAATGTATTTTCTATAAAGGTGAAGAACCACTGGAGTATTCTATAAGTAAAGAAGACGCTGAGAGTATTGAAATCCTAATGGCAGAAAGCGCTGAAGTTCAGGAAATGGATGACAAGAATCTTATTACAATGCAGCCTTGGAGCTTTATATTTGTAAAAACCAAGTAAGACATTACCGAATCATTTGAATAGAAAAGTCACCATACCACTTGTTTTTTTGAGCTTTAGCCTGCTTTACCTATGCGGTAGCACACCAGAGAAGTTTCATACTCCTGAGGAGGTAAAGTATTATCAGGCTGTAGCAGATACGCTACATGAGGGGTATAACGGACTATTCGCAGCTAGTGGAGACTGTGAATCATGTCATGGATATGACGTGAATGGAATAGCAAGCCATGCTGGAAAAGCTGGAGATGTGAATGTGGTAGATGACTGGAAAACGAGTATGATGGCCATGAGTGCTAAAGATCCATTTTGGAGAGCTAAGGTGAGTCATGAAGTGCTTACTATTCCTAATCATCAAGCTGAGATTGAAGATAAATGTACTTCATGTCATGCCAGTATGGGACACTTCGCAGCTTTTCACAATGGAGCTGAACATTACAGTATGGAAGACTTAGCTGAAGATCCATGGGGATTAGATGGAGTCTCTTGTTTGAGCTGTCATCAACAGAAGGATGAAGCGCTAGGGATTACGCACAGTGGAGATCTGAGATTTGATACCGCCAAAGTGGCTTATGGTCCATACATAAGTCCTTTAACTAGTCCTATGGTTCAGGAAACTGGGTATTGGCCGGAGTACTCCGAGCACATTCAAGATGCAGGAATTTGCGCAGCTTGTCATACATTAATTACAGAAACTGTTGACCTAGAAGGAAATTTTATAGGAGAAACTTTTGTGGAGCAAGCTACTTACCACGAGTGGTTAAATAGTACGTATGATGACCAAGATATAAGTTGTCAGAAGTGCCATATGCCTAACCTGGGAGATACGCCAATTTTCTTAATAGCAGGATTAAACACGGTTCCTCGTCAGGATTTTAATATTCATGAATTTGCTGGGGCCAATACGTTTATGCTTCAGTTAATGAAAGAAAATAAAGAGGAACTGGAGCTGGCAGGCTCAGATGATGACTTCGATGAAAGTATAGCCGCTACTTACAGAACGCTTCAGCAGGAGAGTGCTGAACTGGATCTAGAATTAATTTCTAGAGATGATCAGCTGGCAGCGTTCGAGGTGACTATTAGTAATTTAGCTGGGCATAAGTTTCCAAGCGGATATCCTGCTAGACGGTTATTCTTAAGGTTCACAGTAATAGACGCTGAGTCCAACATAATTTTCAGTTCTGGAGAATCAGGAGCAAACTACGTTCTGCTTGATGAAGATGGTGTAGAACCGCATTATGATTTGATTACGGACGAAGACCAAGTTCAGATTTATGAAATGGCCATGGGAGACGTGGAAGGTAATTTCACTACTGTTTTAGACAGAGGTTATACTCATTTAAAGGACAACAGATTACTGCCAATCGGTTTTACTTATGCTGATCCAGTTATAGACACAGTAATGGTTCATGGAGCTGCTCAAAGTGATCCGGATTACACAGGCGAAGCCAGCACTTTAGGAAGAGATAAAATCACTTATGAAATTGATCTGAATGGATATTCTGGTCAGTTGTACGTACAAGTAGATGCACTTTATCAAAGTATTCCACACAAGTGGTTAGAGGAGATTTTTGCGCTGGAAAGCGAAGAAATAAACACCTTTAGAGATATGTATGAGTCTGCTGATAAAACACCTGTACTAATAGATTCACAAGAGATGTTTTTAGATGCCTACGTAGGAATAAATGAGAAACTAACAGATGAAGAAGATTGGAGCGTGGGATATACTTTAAATAATGAAATTATTATTCAAACTAAATCAAATCTGACTATTCAGATTTATGATGTTAAAGGTGCCTTAGTTCATGAAGGCTTCTTCAGAGCAGGAGCTAATCTGTTCCCTGTATTCAAAAAAGGAATTTATGTAATTACTTCAGCTGAAGTAAGTTCTAATCTTAAAGTTGTATCTAGATAGGAGTCTTATTCTGGGTAGTTTTAGGACTGACATTTACTATTTGAACGTAATAATTATGTAATTTTCACGATTCACCGAAAAACCAATATTTGAAATGAGGAAATTATACCAAATTTTACCCCTAATTGCATGCTTTTTTTCAGTCACAGCCTTTGCTCAGGAGGTGACATTCTCTAATCAATCTGAACTGCTTCAAAATACCTCTGGATTCTCTTACGAGGATTGTGTAGTGGATATGAATATAGATGGATATGATGATGTAGTCAGAGTCACTGACGCTGGACTTTACATTGATTATCAAAATCCAGATGGATCAGGATTCACTCCATTCTTTTATGCTACATCATGGCAAAGGCCTCCTTCATGGAGTATAGCTGCTGCTGATATAAATGGAGATGGATATAGAGACTTGTGTTTTGGAAATGGACAGAGAGTAGGATTCGTTACCTCTTCTATGAATGGGCAGGTTTGGACAGAGGAAGTATTTCCAGAATACATTTTCTCACAGAGAAGTTCATTTAACGACATAGATTTAGATGGAGATATAGATGCTTTCGTTTGTCACGATGTGGACAGAAGCCACGTGTATTATAATGATGGTAACGGAAATATGATGCTCAGTGAAACTGGAGCTGAAGCAGGTATCGATTTCGAAACTCATAATGGTCCTGGTAACTACGCTAATATGTGGGTAGATTATGATAATGACGGAGACACTGATTTCTATCTAACAAAATGTCGTCAAGGTGGATCTCCTGGAGACATAGATGTAATCAACCAGATGTACAGAAATAACGGAGATGGATCTTTTACAGAGGTGGGAGCATTAACTAATACAGATGATCCAGATCAGTCATGGACTACAGTTTTTGAAGATTTTGATAATGATGGTGATTTTGACTTATTTACTGTCAATCATGACATAGAGAATAGATTACAGTGGAATAACGGAGACGGTACATTCAGTGATAATGATGTATTTGACTCAGGAATTAATCCTTATGATTTAGGAGCATGGGAACTAGATGCACATGATATTAATAATGATGGATTTGTAGATATTATATCTGAGTTCAATAGTGAAGTGTATTATAACAATGGAGATGGAACCTTCACTGGCGCTGATTTAGGTTTTAGTTCAGGAGGATTTGGTGATCTTAATAATGATGGATTCCTAGATGTAGTAAGAGGAAATACCCTTTACATTAATAATGGAAATAACAATAATTATGTTAGAGTAAATCTACTGGGAATTCTTTCTAATACGGACGGTATAGGAGCTAGAGTAGAGGTAGTAACTTCTGATGGTATGAGCCAAATTAGAGAAGTCAGATCAGGTAGAAGTTTCTCTCCTATGAGTAACCTATCTGCTAACTTCGGAATAGCGGAAAATACTAGCATAAGTGAAATTATAGTAAAGTGGCCTTCAGGAGTGATTACAGTTCTAGAGAATCCAGCAGCTAATACTACACACTTAATTCCCGAAGCAGAGTGTTTAGCGGGTGATATAGCTATAGAAGCTTCAAGTGCAACAGAAATTTGTCCAGGTGAAAGTGTTACTATCACCGCTCCTGCAGGAGGGAGTTCTTACGTATGGTCCAATGGAGATAATGCTCAATCCATTACTGTTGACCAAC
Organism: uncultured Comamonadaceae bacterium; assembly: GCA_964616995.1. Lineage (GTDB taxonomy): Bacteria > Bacteroidota > Bacteroidia > Flavobacteriales_D > Sanyastnellaceae > ASP10-05a. The sequence continues at coordinate 1,505 of CAZTVP010000051.1, read as the reverse complement.
AAGGTACTTATAGCCTAGCTATGTATAATGATGATAATTGTGTGTCAGTTTCGAATAATATATCAGTGATGATTATTCAAGACCCAGCTCCGGAAATTATAGTACAAGGAGAAACAGAATTATGTGCAGGAGCCAGTGTAATACTCAGTTCATCAGATGCGGATAATTACGAATGGAATAATGAACAAACCACACAGTTTATAGAAGTTTCTGAGTCAGGTTCATATTCTGTAAGTGTTCCAGGGCAGTGTGGAATGATTTCATCAGAGGCTATAGAAGTAACAGTGCTAGAAGCTGAATTACCATCTGCTAATGATATAGGAGCAGGTCAGGGAGACCAAATCACTCTTCAAGGTACTGGGTCTGGAACATTAACTTGGTATTCTGATGAATCCTTAACTGAAATTATAGGAACTGGAACATCTGTAGATGTTCCTGACTTCACGCTTGAAGAACAAACTACTTTCTATGTAACTAATACAGTAGGAGAGATTAGTGAGGAACAATCTGGAGGAAAAGACGATTTAGGAGCTGACGGAACTTGGGGAACACCATCTTTAGGTGGGTACTCACTATTTAATGCTTTTGAAGACTTCACTTTAGTAGGAGCTACTATATATGCTGATGGAGATGGTCCTAGGACATTTACTCTCACTGATGAATCAGAGAATGCTGTTGTGTCAGAAACATTTGAATTAGTGGATGGAGAAAACTACGTTGAATTCGACTGGGATATTCCTGCAGGAAACGGATGGAGTATTAGAGTTCCGGGCACTGATTTATACAGAAATGATGCAGGTGTTAACTACCCCTATGCTATTGGAACTGTAGGATCTTTATACACATCTAACTTTGGGACTCAGTGGTACTATTATCTGTATGACTGGAAGGTAAGAACTCCAGGTTTTGCCTGTGTGTCTGAACCAGTTGAAGTAGTAGCTTCTATTGTTAGTGTAGAGGAAATAGCTGGAATTACAGCGGTAGAGCTTTTCCCCAATCCTGCATTTGAGATGCTGAATTTATCCTATGCTTCAGATAGAAACCAAACTGTAGATTTACAAGTAGTGAATGCTCTCGGTCAGGTAGTTTTCACTAAAAGCTTTGTAGTTAGCCAGGCGGTGCAAAACACAGAGTTAAACATTTCAGATCTAGAATCTGGTGTTTACTCGGCTAGATTCGTAACGCCTACAGGGGAATTGACTAAGGCATTTGTAAAGAAATAAACACTCAATAATTTCAATAAAAACCGTCAGGATCAATTCTTGACGGTTTTTTTATGTCTAATGGATTCTCATCTCAATATAAAAAGATTAGAAGGTTTAATACGAACTGAAATAAGTAAGTCTAAGCTGGAAATAATTCCTTCATCTAGAGGGAGATTCTTCGGTAGAGAAGACACCAATTTATTTTTCACCCTATCCACAGTATTACTTCTTAAAGATTTAAAAAATACACTAGCCTCTGAACTGAATGAAATTGTCATAAGAAATGTAGAGTCCTACCGA
>CAZTVP010000050.1:0-9575 GCA_964616995.1 uncultured Comamonadaceae bacterium | reverse complement strand
GTCTGGATTCAATATTGGATATTTTATTATTTCCGTAGGTATGAAACCCAAGCATATCAGTTAATGAAAATGAATCATAAATTAGGGATTCAATACCCGATTTTTCTCTTTTTTTCACTGATTTTAGATAAGGAGTATTTGCAAATGTATTTGCGAATAACATTCTTTCCATTTGAAGCTCTTCCGAGATGTATTCTTTTTGATCAGCGAACCAATTATTGAAATAGCCTATGGCGTCCATTTTCTCTAAGCCTTCTTCTTGAGCTAAATCTCTTACCCAACCATCTACTTCCGAGTAACCCCAAAACGAAAATGCTCTTGAGTAGCCCCATCTCGCCATAATATATCTTAGCTCATTTTGCTGCCATCTAATTACTTCTGGATCAGTAAAAAACTGCATTTTAGATGTTAGTCCTAGTTTAGCGTTGTATCCATTATTTTTCCATCTATAAGTCTCCCATCCCTGACCATTCTGAAATTCTACATGATGACGAAATAAAATGAAATGCATATCATTATCCTCTGCGGCTTTCATAATGTCATCTACTTCTTTGAGATTAGGGAGTTGTTTGGTATAGTTGGTACAATCTGTTCCACTTGGTGAATAATTATTAATACCAAACTCCATTCTCCAGAAATTAGCACCAGCTTTTCCGAGTTCATTGATGTAACGGATGTGCTCTATGGCATCTTCGGGAGTTAACCATCCATGTCCTGCATGTGCTATGTTATGTCCTATGGCAAAGAATGGTTTCTGAGCATCCTTCTCGTAGAAGAAGTCTGAGCCATTAGGTCTGGTTCGGTCTAAGACTAAATATCCGTTTGTAGTTCCCTGTTCACAGGTAAAACTGAGAGGAGCGGCTTCCCATGATTTTCCTTGAGCTTTAAGCTGAACTATTACTTTCCAAACTCCAGTTTCATCAGGGCTCCAGCGAAGCAGCCAATTGAACTCTGTAGGAACTGGAGACCAGGACTTGGCATCTTTTCTACGGTAATTCTGATAGAAAAAACCATTCACTTTTTGTGTTTTTCCAGACGGTGCTATCCATGTAGAAGTGAGGTCTATATCTGCTTGGTCGTAAGGGTTTAACCCTTTGGAATCATCAAATAAGAACTTGTTCACCTGCTGAGAAATTTCTGGAGGTAAAACCACCCCTATCTCTGCTTTTTCATAGGTCTGAGCTTCGGTCTGTTCATTGAACATTAGCTTGGCTTTTAACTCAGTTTGACTTACGCTGTGCAATGTTAATCCACATAACAAAAAGGCTATCAGTATTCTCATAAGTGACAAGTTAACGTTTTCTTTTTTTCTTTTTCTGTTCTTTCTTCTTTCGGTCATGGAATGCTCCACCGTAGGAAGGGTCTTTCTTTTTCTTAATTCGGTCTAGCTCCATTAATATCTCCTTCTGCTCGAATTTAGGAGTAGATTCCACGGTTACTTCTTCTGGAATAGAGAGTTCTTCTATGTCTTTTTTAATGAGCTGTTCTATCTGTCTTAAATGGTACTTCTCACTATCATCTAATAAAGTGTAGGAAACTCCCTTTTGGTTAGCTCTTCCTGTTCTACCTACCCTGTGTACATAATCATAGTAATTTCTAGGAACTGAAAAGTTTACTACATGGCTTACCCGAGAAACATCTATACCTCTTGCTGCTACGTCTGTAGCTACTAGGATTCTAATTTCTCCAGATTTAAACTCTTTAAAAGCGTTGATTCTGCTGTTTTGACCTTTATTACTATGAATTACTCTAACAGCTCCTACTTCTTTTCGGTCTAGAAATTTAGAAACGTTATCTGCATATTCTTTAGTTCTACAGAAGATGATGACACGCTCCATTTCCTCGTTTTGGAGAAGGTGAAGAAGAAGATTGAGTTTGGTTTTTACATTCTTAGCTTGGAAGTAAAACTGGCTTATGGTAAAAGCTGTAGTAGCCTGAGGTGCAGCTTCTACATACTGTGGAAATTCTATAAAATCTTCGCTGAGTTCTTTTACTTTAGGAGGAAAAGTAGCTGAGAAAAGTAAATTCTGTCGCTTTCTTGGGATTACCTCTAATATCTTATGAATTTGATGAAGAAAGCCCATGTCCATCATTCTGTCGGCTTCGTCTAGAACGAGGTGTTTCAGTTTTTTGACTTCCAGTTCACCTTTGAGATATATTTCCATGAATCTTCCTGGAGTAGCTATGACAATATCCGCTCCTTGGTTGAGTTCAGCTATTTGGGTTTTAGGGCCTACACCACCGTAAAGACCTACTATTCTGAGGTCTGTATATTCTGCCAATTCTGTGCACTGATAGACCAGTTGGACTATGAGTTCTTTAGTAGGCGCTAGAATGAGTAGCCGAGGAGCTGTCCCTTGAGCAAATTTCACTTCTTGTAAAAGTGGTAGCATGTAAGCGGCAGTCTTTCCGGTGCCAGTAGGAGCTATGCCCACTAGATCTTGACCAGACTTTATTCTAGGAATGGCTAACTGCTGAATTTCAGTTGGCTCTTCTATGCCTAAATCTTCTAGGGCATTTAGAAACTGTCTTGTTATTTTTAAATCTTGGAAACTCACTTTTGGAAAGAGAAATCTATTGCACCGCAAACTTAACCAATACCAGTGCTTAGAATGTAAACCTTAAGGAGTAATTACTATCTTCGTTTGTAGATGGACACTTATAATTATGATGATATTAGGCCGTACAGGGATGATGAGGTACAGCCAGCTATCCAACGTATATTAAAGGAACCGCTCCTGTATGATGTAATGTCATACGTGTATCCTTCTCTGTCAAGAGTGGATATTTTAGAGATGATGAATGAGATTCAAACGGTGAATCAGTTTCAGGAAGAAATTTCAGGGCCAAGTTTTAAAGAAGTAGCTCAGAAAACGACATCGGGTCTCACATTTACCAACATGAACGAACTGGAAAAGGATGAAGCTTATCTTTTTCTTTCTAATCACAGAGATATAATCCTAGACAGCGCTTTACTGAATGTTAGCCTGTTGGAAAAGGGGTTTAATACGACTCAAATAGCCATTGGGAGCAATTTACTGAAGAACCCTATTATCAGTGACCTGGTAAGGTTAAACAAGAATTTCATCGTAAATAGAGATGTAAACGCTAGGGATTTACTGAAGGAAAGTCAGCGACTTTCTAGCTACATCAGAAAGACGGTGGAAGAGGATAATGTTTCTATTTGGATAGCGCATAAAGAGGGAAGAAGCAAAGATGGAGATGATAGAACAGCTAGTGGTCTGCTGAAAATGCTCACCATGAGCAGTGAGGATTCCATAGAAAAAGCACTTAAAAAGCTGAACATAAGACCTATGGTGGTTTCGTATGAAAATGACCCGTGTGATATCATGAAAGCAGCTGAAATAATGAGTGTTCAAGTTCACGGTAACTACGAGAAACATCCGCTGGAAGACTATAAGTCTATGATGACGGGTCTGAAAGGACACAAAGGAAATGTGAATATTACGGTTTGTCCTCCGATTACTGAAAAGCTAAAAGAGCTGAAAAAAATCGAGAATAAGAACGACAAGATTAAAGAATTAGCTTCTCACATAGATTCCGAAATGCATAGGAATTATAAGCTCTGGCCGAGTAATTATATGGCGTATGATTTACTAAATGGAGGAAGAGAATTCGGAAATGAATACAATCCAGTTCAGCGTATTGTTTTCAGAAGATTCATGACTCAAGCTGTGCTCAAGCTAATGGTAGTCCGCAAAAAACTGAAGCTGCCTAGAGAAGGATTCCAGAAAATGGCTAGGGAAACACTCCTTCAGATGTATGCTAATCCAGTTCAGAACTGGAAGGAAGCTATGGCTGAAAAAGAGGAGAGTATATTCTAAAAGGATGTTTTGGAGAAGGTTAATTTGGCTTTGTCTTCTGCTTACATTGTTAGCTGATTTAGGTTATTCAGGATGGTATTATTACAACACTCCTATTGATGGTGATATTCCAGAAGAGCTTTTTAATGATAGCACTTTTAAATCACTCAGAGATGATCCTTTAGGATTAAAAGCTGTACTTAATTCTGAGCCTCATGCTAATCCTAATAGATATATAGGGCATAGTGCTGTAAGAACTTATTTCTTACATGCTCCTGAGGTATTCAAAGGCTTCCGAGATTCGCTAACTTCAATTTATTTAAGTGCTGCTTTAATTAAGCTAATTACTCACGTGTTTTTTATTTGGGTGCTGACCAGCTTAGTTACCGGAGGAATTTCTTTTAGAAAAAATTCTCACTTAGCTCTTTTAGTACTTAGCTCGGTTTTATTACAGTCATCGGGAGGTTTTTATCATTACCTAGGTTTTATAGATAAATCTGTTACTTATGTATTTTACTATGGGTTAGCCTTTCTCATAATACCTTATTTAGTTCTAAATATGAAAAGGTTTCTAGATAGTTCTAAAAAGAAGTATCTTATTGTTTCTATTGGTCTCACGTTTATTTTACCATTTTTAGGACCCTTGAATAGTCCTGTAGTTTTAGTTGGCCTATTTTCTTCAGTAGTATTTTGGATATTATGTTATAAGGGAGAAGCTTTGAGGAATTTTAAGGTTAAAAGAGAGCTCCCCTTGTTGGTGTTATTTTTATCTGCTTTATGCCTTTACTCCCTTTTTTTAGAGCGGTATAATACTTTAAATCAAGTTTCACTAGTGTCAGTCCAGGATAGATATTTGAGATTATTCGATGGTCTTAGAGGATTATTTACGACTAAAATCTGCTTTTCATTCTTAACTCTATCGGGGGTCATTCTACAGTTCATTTTGCAGAGAAAGGGATTTAGAACTCCGCAGTGGGTCAAGGTTTTGTGGTTATTCTGTTTGGTTTATGTTTTTGCCTTGCCGCTAGGAGGTTACAAAGTTAGTAGGCCGTTAATAGTAAGGTATGATACGCTTATCCCAGTTTTCTTTTGTCTTTCATTAATATTGATTTATTCTATTCATCAACTGTATGAACAGAGTAGATTTGGATTTTTGTTGTCTTTTACAGCTTTGATAGCGGTATTTGGATTTTCAGAAAAACCTGATTTTAACGCAAGCAAATGTCAAAAGGAACAAGTCAAACTACTGGTTGAATCAACTGATAAAATCGTGGGTCTTCCTAGTACGTGTCATCTTATGACATGGGATTATTCTTCAGATCCGGATGTATCTAATTATACCATTGATTTTCTACATCATCATGAGATAGTGGACAAAGAGAAAAGGTTCTATTATCTCCCAAATGAAGAATAAGATTTTTAAACCCCCAACACTTCATCCCTCACTAACTCCAACTCAAATACAAAAAGCTCACCTTTCTGTAAGTTTAAGTTCTCATCATATGAAAGAGTGGCTACTTCACCGTCAGAAGTAACTGTGGTGATGAGGTGTTTTTTTCCTTTCATTAGCCTGAACTCTGGAAACTCAGGTTTCAAGAAAGTGTAATAGATATTATCCTTTAAGTCTATCACCATGACTTGATGAACAGGCTCATTAGAATCAGCTATGATGAACTCCGCTGGCACATTCATTCCTTTAGCTGGAAGAGGAATAGGAGTGTTAAAGTTTACGATGCCCAGTCCTCCAAGAGTTATAGACCTGTAAGGAGTATCCTCGGAAAGGTCAGCCAGTAATTCATTGATGATTCTTTTTCTCTTTTGAGATTTGAGCTCTTTTTTTCTTTGTACAGCTAAACTTTCTTCAAATGCTCTCTGCTGTTCTTCGAATTTCCTTTTCTGTTCTTCCAGTCGCTGGAGCTTCGAGCGATTCGACTTTTTATCTTCCTCTATCTGCTTCATATCCTCAGAATATTCGGCAAAGGCTGCTTCAAATTCAGATTCTTCAAGCACAGGATAAACATCAAATATCTTTACCGTTTTCTTACTCTTTAGGGTCACCAAGTAACGTCCTTCTTTCGGAGATTTTTCTAAGCTCACATCATTCCAAACTTGGTCATACATAGTGAAATTGAACCTAGAATCCTTCACCTCAAATGTCACTTCTTCAAACTGTGCCAACTCAGGAAATTCATAAGGGTCTATGTCCAATTGAAATCTATAATTATTAAGATTTTCTTTTCTAGGTTCCAATGGTTTGGATCGTTCCAGTTTTAGAAGTTCAGCCTCTACTCGGGCGGTTTGCTCATTTAATTCAGCAAGTTCAGCCGAAGAGTTATTTACAGATGCTGCTTCATCTTGATTGAACCTGTAAATCGTGTTTTCACACACTTCTTTATAGCTGGTTAAAGGAGCTGTTTCTTTATACGTCCATTCATTTTCTTCTAGCAGGTAAGTGCTAGCACTGACATTTCCATTCAGCTGAGGGTAATGTATGTCTATTTCTTTATTTAAAGTAGCTCTCTCTTCATTCGTGCTGCTGGCCATTAGCTGAAACATACCGTCTGATTGAAAATGATATGTTACACCCGCTGAATCATAATGCATAGGAACTCTGCTCTTCACCACATCCATTACCTTGTCTAAAGAGGTTAACTGAAGGATAACCGAGTCTGTAGAAGCTTGAAAGGCATTTTCAGGAATATCTATGATTACACCAGTAGGAGAAACCAATTGAATAGCCTCAGAAGAGGATATGGTTTTAGTCCAAGTATTTTCTGCTGAGTGAAAGTTATCTTCTTGAACTGTGGTTGTAATAGGTGAAGGAGTCTCATCTTTAGCAGTTAATGCAGAATCATCAGAACTTGACCAAAAGAAGACAGCCAGTAAACATGCCGCCACCCCAAGTGCACTAAAAGCTATGGCCTTTAATTTGCCCGCGCCAGATGCATTTCCTCCAGTCATTTTTTCGTATGACTTCAGTAGTTCTTGAAAATCTTTTGGATTCTCTTTAGCTCCAGACGGGTCTTCATTGAAGATTATTTTTCTACTCATAACCTAAGTGCTTTTTTAACTTTACTAGTGTTCGGTGCATTTTCACTTTGGCATTACTTTCAGATAACTCCAGCACTACAGCTATTTCTTTCAGTTTCATCTTTTCGAAATAGCGCATTTCTACCATCTGCAGCTGGGTATCGTTTAGGTCATTTAAAGCTTGCGCTAACTCTTCTAGAGAAGGCTTGTTACTTCCATCTGTTAGTTCATCTAACACAGAAGTATGCAGCGCCCAGTCCACTTTTAGCGCACGTTCGGCTTTTTCTGCTCTAAACATATTTCCCAGTTCACTTAGTGCTATTCTATAAAGCCATGAGCTAAAAGGAAAACCCTGATAAGTATATCCTTTAAGGTTTACCATAGCCTTCAGAAAAACCTGTGAAGTAATGTCATTTACCAAGTTCGTATTGGCCACACGCTTGTGTACAAACTTGAATATCTGAGAATAATACTTCCTATAAAGCTGTTCAAAATGCTTCATATCTTCCTTGGCCAGCTTCACCAGCTCCTGGTCAGTAAGTTGGTCTGCTTTTTTCTCCAAGTTGGAAGTTCTTATTCTTTTATCCGGTAAACGCAAAAACTTAAAAAGGTTACAGAGGAAGGAAAAATTCTACAGGTAGCACGAACTTAGCTGGCACTACCATGCCTTTTTCCATGTGCGGTGCAAATTTTCCTAATGATTTAGCCGCAGCTAGAGCAGCTCTATTTAGTTCTTTATGAGGAGAGTAAGAGATTTCAGTGTGGTTCACATTTCCAAATTTATCTATGACCACTTCTACCATCACCACACCCTTTAACTTTTCTTCTATAGCAGCTTCAGGATAGATGATTCCTGCTTGAATTTCATCTAGGAGTGCGTTAGGCCCAGCCGCATATTCTGGCACATAATCTATTTCTACAAAGAACTGCGGTTCTACATATTTACGCACCTTAATCTTCCCGAACTTTGGGTCATCGTGCTGCGCAAAAGTCTCGGAAATTAAAGTTATTAATGAGAACATTATGAGTAGTATATGCTTCATAGATTTACCAGTGACTTAAGATTATACTAGCGGCCACAGCAGCATTCAAACTCTCTGCCTGACCCTTTCCAGTAATAGAAATAACTTCATGAGCCGCCTCTTTAGTGTACGCACCCAAGCCGTGTGACTCACTTCCTATCACCAGCGTCTTAGGCTCTTTCCACTTCACATCATGCAGCGCAGTTCCGTTCATATCGGCTGCATATAAGGTATGTCCATTTTCTTTTAGCGCGGTGCAATGGGCTTCCACTTCCTCTCGAAAAACAGGAACTCTAAACAGACTTCCCATAGTAGAATGAACCACTTTGGGATTATACACTTCCACGCAATCAGAAGAAAGTAAAACGGCATCTACTCCAAACCACTCCGCACTTCTAAGAATAGTTCCCAGGTTTCCTGGGTCTTTGATATCGTCTAGTAAAACACAAGACTTAAAATTCTGATAAGGAATTTCACTGGCTTCAGGAATTTCCACCACCGCTAAAATTCCAGGAGCAGATTTAAAGGTGGAAATGCTTTCCATGTCTTTCTCAGAAATCAGTTCTGCCTGAAACTTTGCTGCTAGGTGGGATTTGGATGCTAGGAGATATTGCACCGCAGAACCAAAAGAGGAATCTAGTAATTCACCTACCATTTTTTCACCTTCAACTATAAAAAGTCCAGTGGAGTCTCTAAACTTTTTCTGGTGGAGTGATTTTATGAGTTTCTTTCGGTTCTTTGTGAACATTTAGTTTCTTTGAGCGAGCTAAGATTAGAACAGAAGTTCAACCTAGCAGGGTATGATGGCACAAAATTGGTCATAAACGTAAATAAAATTTTTGGGTCTTAAGAATTATATAACAAACTGCTGGGGAATAGCGCTCATGATGCTCTTTCTGCTTTCTCTGGGTAGTTGTAACGTAGCCCGTAAACTAGATGAAGGAGAACAGCTTTTAGTAAAGAATGACATCTCTGTGAAAGGAACTAATGTGCTGGATAAAGATGAGTTAAACGACATTCTTAAGCAGCAGCCCAATACCAAACTCTTCTTCTTCTTTCGGTTCAATGCTTGGCTCTACGAAAAATTTGATGATGAAAAACTAGCCGAAAAAAGAGAGAAAAAACAAGCCAGAATAGACCGTAAAAATGCCAGAAGAGAATTAAAGGGAAAACCAGCCATCACCGAATCCAATGAAACTTGGCGAGATAGATTAAAGGACAACATAGGTGAGCCACCTGCAGTTTATGACTCGCTTAAAACAGAAAAAAGCTTGACTCAGCTGAATACTTACCTGCAGAAAAACGGCTTTTTCGGGGGAGAAGTAATCCATAGTTTATCCTATAGAACCAGGCGAAAGGTAATTAGTAATTATACCATCTATCCCAGAAAACCACACCTGAATGGAAAGATAGACTGGCAAATTTCTGATAGTATAATTACTCAGTTAAAGCCTAGGCTAGAGAATTTAGCTGAGATTAAAAAAGGGCAGCGTTTTCAAGTGAGTGAGCTGAATGATAAGCGAGATGCCATTACCAATTACCTGAATAATCAAGGGTATTACGAGTTTAAAAAGGAGTTCATAACCTTCGAGGTGGATACGCTAAATAGTCCTTACACTTCTGATTTAACCGTAAATATTAGGAATAGGAAGTCAGAATCAGGAGTGAATCCTGATTCTTTAATTACTCTTCCACATAA
>CAZTVP010000049.1:2303-9640 GCA_964616995.1 uncultured Comamonadaceae bacterium | reverse complement strand
ATAGAACACCCTTCTCTGCCATAGAATTCCAGTTTGGTCTGTCAGAAGGTGAAGTCATCCAAATCATGCGCTCGGAACTGAAGCGCTCGAGCTTTAACCGCTGGAGAAAAAGAGTCAATTCTGGAGTTAGTCAAAAACACGAGAAAAAACGTGTCGAAGGAATAGACCGATTTAAATGTTCTCGTCAGCGACATATTACTGGAAACAGAATATCTAAAAGATGAGTTTTACCACAGATTTTGAAGAAATCTTAGACCAAGTAGAGCTAATAGACCCTGTGGCCTATGGCAAGACTAGGAATTTTATAGACGGTGCTGTAACGCGCCTTTCTCCATACATAAGTAGAGGTGTCATTAGTACAAAGTACGTATTGCACCGCACCTTAGAACGAGGTTTCCATCCAGCTAAAATCGAAAAGTTCATTCAAGAATTAGCTTGGCGAGACTACTGGCAGCAGAACTGGATAGCCAAAGGTAACGATATCAACCGTGATTTAAGAAGAATCCAATCACCTGTTTCTAATCATGGAATGCCCACTTCCGTGCTGGATGCGGATACAGGAGTGGAAGGTATAGATAATGGTATTCAAGAGCTGTATGAGACAGGATACATGCACAATCATGTACGCATGTACACTTCTGCTGTAGTCTGCAATATGGCTTACAGCCACTGGCTTGTGCCAGCTAAATGGATGTACTTTCATTTATTAGACGGAGACTGGGCTAGTAATGCTTTGAGTTGGCAGTGGACAGCCGGTGCCAATGCCAATAAAAAATACGTAGCCAATCAGGAAAACGTAAATAAATATTGCCGAACGAATCAGTGGAAAACCTTTTTGAATGTGGATTACGGAGTATTTCAGTTTCCTTCTTACGAATGCAAGCCTAATAAAGCCCTCTCTCCTTCTGAAAATGATTTTAAAACGCCACAGGAATTGCTGCAAACATCTCTTCCTGAGCTCTCTACTGACCTCCCAGAGTCAACTATTTCTAGTTTAGACACTTCTAAACCTACGTACATTTATAACTGGTATAACCTAGACCCACAGTGGGCTATGGAAGAGGATGCTAATCGTGTCCTCTTATTAGAACCCTCGGTATTTGATTCATATCCTATTTCTGATAAAAGCGTTCAGTTCATGCTTGACTTGGCCAGGAACATAAAAGGAATACAGGTGTTCACTGGAGAGTTCAGCGAGTTGGTTAACACTTATGGACTGAAGGATATTCATTATAAAGAGCATCCGTTAAACACAAATTACAAAGGAACTGAGCACTCTAGAGATTGGATGTTCTCAGTTAGCGGTTATCATAGCTCATTTTTCGGCTTCTGGAAAAAAGCAAACAAACAGCTGCGTTATTAGTCGGGAGAAGGTCAATATCGTTTGGGTAAAAAGAGATTTTAGAACCCAAGACCATGAGAGCTTTCAAACTGCCGAATGGAGTAAATATCCATATTTAGTCATAGCTCTTTTCGAACCTGAGATGATAGCACGACCAGACACTTCACTGCGTCATCTACAGTTTCAGTTCCACAGCCTTGTTCACATAAATGAATCCATGAAGGGTACTATGGTTCATATCCATGCCATGTACGGTTCCGCGGTGCAATGCTTCACCCATCTCCTACAAAAATTTGATGTTCAACACGTGCTATCTTACCAAGAAAGTGGCGTAATGCTGACCTGGGAAAGAGATAAGGCGGTGCAAAAACTTTTCTCTGAGCATTCAGTTCGTTGGATTCAGTTTAAAAGAGATGGAATTATCAGAGGAATAATGAACCGTGTAGGCTGGGATGGTCAGTGGTACAAGTACATGAACTCTCCTATTATTTCCAATTCTTACAAACAGCGCAAGTCACTAGACTTTCAAAATCCCTTTCTCCTTCCCAAAGAACTTCAGTCAAAGCTTGAAGATTACCCTACTCAGTTCCAACCCGCGGGCGAACGTAGAGCATGGCAGTATTTGAAGAGTTTTGCGCAGCAGAGAGGATTTAATTACCACAGACACATTTCTAAACCTACAGAAAGTAGAGTGAGCTGCGGAAGAATCTCACCGTATTTAGCCTGGGGAAATATTTCTATCAGACAGGCTTACCAATTTCTAAATAACCATCCAAACAGAGAATCAAATAAGCGTGCGTTCAATGGAATTCTGACCAGATTAAAGTGGCACTGTCACTTTATCCAAAAGTTCGAAGTAGAATGTAGGTATGAAACCCACTGTGTGAATAGAGGTTACGAGACTCTCGAACATGAAAACAACGATGTTAAGCTTGAGGCTTGGCTCACAGGAACCACCGGCTTTCCCATGGTAGATGCTTGTATGAGATCGGTAATGGATACAGGATGGATAAACTTTAGAATGCGTGCCATGTTAGTATCAGTACTATGCCATCATCTAGACCAAGACTGGCGCAGAGGAGTTTATCATTTAGCTAAACAATTTTTAGACTATGAACCTGGCATTCACTACCCACAGTTTCAGATGCAAGCCGGAACTACTGGAGTGAATACTATACGCATGTATAATCCAGTAAAACAAAGTCAAGACCACGATCCTCAAGGTGTTTTCATTAAAAAATGGATTCCAGAACTACGCTTGGTTCCTGAGAAATTCATTCATGAGCCGTGGTTAATGACTGAGATGGATAAAGCTATGCTAGGAATAGAAGACTACTCCTATCCTATTCCTGTCATAGATCTAAAGACAAGCGCTAAGGCAGCCCGAGATAAAATCTGGGGTCACAGAAAAGATAAACAAGTAGTAGCTGAGAAAATCAGAATTATAGAAACACATACCAGAAACGCTCAGAAGAGAAAAAAAGACGAGCTAAACGATAACCAATGGAATTAAGTAAAAAAGACATAGAGCAATCAGATAGAATATTCAGGTTAAACGTAATTAACTCTATAACTGGAATAAAACCCGCTAATCTAATAGGAACTAAATCCAAAGACGGAAGAGAGAACTTGGCCATTTTCAGCTCTGTAGTGCATTTAGGAAGTAATCCTGCTTATCTGGCCTTTGTGCTCAGACCAGTGGGAGATGTACCTAGGCACACATACGAAAACATTAAGGAAACAGAGTTTTATACTATCAATGCGGTGCCTACTCAGCTGGTAGAGAATGCTCATTACACTTCTGGAAAATTCTCTAGAGAAGAAAATGAATTTGAGCACTGCGGGTTTAAAAGCAAATACATAGCTGATTTTCACGCGCCATTCGTAGAATCAAGCCCTATTAAGTTGGGCATGAGAATTCAAGAAGAAGTTCCTATTCAACTGAACGGAACACTGCTAATGATAGGAAGCATAGAACATCTCATCATAGATGATGAGTTAGTAGCAGAGAACGGTTATGTAGATTTAGACAAGGGAAATGTGGCAGGAATCAGTGGTTTGAACACCTATTATGATTTAAAGAAGATTAACCAGTTTCCCTTTGTAAGAGACAATCAGGTGCCTGAACACCTGAAATAAAACTAGTTTAACTCTTGGAGAATACTACTGTATTACATTTACCACATGGCTAATAATGAAAAACTGATCGTAGAGGAAAGAAGCAGAGACATAGGAAACTTCCTCGTAGGTAGATTGCTACCATTCGCTAAGAAAAGACAGGTAGGTCCTTTTACTTTTATAGACCACATGGGGCCTTCTACTCTCGGCCCAGACAAATTCATGGATGTAGATCAGCATCCTCACATAGGCTTATCCACGTTAACCTATTTATTAGAAGGCTCAGTAGAGCATAAAGACAGCACAGGAGCTCACCAAGTTATTTCTGCTCGTGATGTTGGGTTTATGACTGCTGGTAAAGGTGTAGCACATACTGAGCGTACACCACATGAAATGCGAGATGGAGAACCTTTTCCCATTCACGGTTATCAAGTTTGGGTAGCGCTACCTAAAGAAAAGGAAGAAATGGAACCTAGGTTTGATTTTGTTCCACATGCTGAACTTCCTACCTGGAATGAAGATGGGTTAAGTTACACATTAGTAGCCGGTGAAGGATTCGGCAGAACATCTCCACTTCCTGTTCATTCGCCACTTTTCATGATGGAAATCAATGCTGAAAAAGACTCAGATTTATGCATAGCAGGAGAGCTAAAGGGAGAAATAGCGGTGGTTGTATGCTCAGGTCAGATTAAAGATGGAGAGAACACTATTTCCCAAGGACAAATGATGATTTCTAAGACTGAGGATGAATGTAGCATCTCTTTAGAAAAAGGAACGCGAGTTCTTTTATTTGGAGGAGAACCTTTTCCTGAGGAGCGGTTCTTACTCTGGAATTTTGCTAGTCATTCTAAAGAACGTCTCAAGCAAGCAGCGGAGGACTGGAAAACCAAGAAATTCCCTAAAATAGAAGGAGACAACTCTTACATTCCTCTTCCTGAGCCTAGGTTCAAACAAAAATGAAAAAACAGCACCTTCCAGAAAAAATCTGTGTGACCTGTGGACTTCCATTTACATGGAGAAAGAAATGGGCTAAGGTCTGGGATGATGTGAAATATTGTAGTGAACGGTGTAGGAGGAATAAAAGGAAATCAACGAACTAACGAATTAATAAATCAATTCCACCCTTTCTCCTTCTTGATCTGCTCGTATGCTTTTTGAACTTCTATGAACTTCTCCTCTCCTGCTTTCATCTGCGCATCTCCCAGTCCTTTTAACTTATCTGGGTGATATTTTTTAGCCATTTTTCGGTAGGCTTTCTTTAACTCATCTTCAGTTACATTTTTATCTACTTCTAATATTTTATAGGAACTATTTACATCAGTGCTATAAAACATAGCCTTGATAGACTGATAATCTCTTGGGTTTATGCCAAGGTAAGTGGCCATTTGGCTAATAACTGCTTCTTCTGAAGAGTGAACATGACCATCTGCCTCTGCTATACCGAACATTACATGTAGAAGCTGTAACCGAGCAGCGTGCTCCATATAGTATTTTATCTGACCACAAACATCTCTGAGCGGAATATCTTTATTCAACAGCTCTTTCAACACTTTCATGTGGTGGTCAGAAGTCTTTTTTCCAAACTGACGTTCAAAAAAAGATCTGATGTAGTTCAGCTCGCTCTTCAGGTGTTTGCCATCAGCTTTCATTACGGCTGCTGATAGAATAAGTAAGCTGGCAGCAAAGTCACCTTCCTGAGTCTGATGACGGTAACGCTCATATCTAGTGTCTCTAGAAGATGTTCTTCCTCCTCTAATTCTTCTCTGCGGAGCGGCCTCTTCTGCCCCATCTAGGAATGAACCCAGCGCGAATCCCAATAGTGCTCCTATAGGACCACCAGCTGCAAATCCTATAGCACCTCCTAACCATTTTGCAAAAGCCATTTATCGATTACTTTTTTATTGATTATTGCACAGCAAAAGTAACAATCTGCCTATAGCACATGGCAAGTCAATTCACTTCAACTAACTTAGCATTCTCAAATGTTAGATATGCTAAAATCTGTTCTTCATGTAGCGTTCGTCATGGCTGTTTTCTGCTGTTGCATTTCCTGTTCTTCTCCTTCTAATAATGACTTAGAACTAGCTAAAAATGAAGTATTCGACTATCTGCATGAGAGTATTCCACCAGAACAAGTTCAACGATTTAGAATAGCTGACCCAGAATTAACTGGGCAGGAATATGCGGCCCTAAAGCAGTACGCTAAAGCCAAACTAATTCTAGATAAAGAGCTACTAGCTAAGTTCGAGGAACTGGGAATTGGAGATATGGATATTCTGCCTAAGGCACTGGCAGACTGTTTTGAAGATGAAATTCAGGATAGCAGTTATAATTTAAAGCAGCATTATCAAGAGCTAATGGACAGGTGGATTCCGATCAGAGACTGCCGAGCTCAATTAAAAACCACTGCTCAGCAGTATTTTAAGGACTATAACCAAGGGGATACGATTACACTCATAGCGCCATATTATTCCACTAAAAACGGCTATGACATAGATATAGTAGAAGATTTCTGTGGAGATAAATGGAAATTCGACACTATGGTAGATGAGCTCTATCATGGTGTGCTTCTAAATAAACGCGTGACTAATTCTGGTAAGGATTATAAGTTCAAGGTGAAGGTTATTTACATGAATGAAAACCCTAACAGAAGAAGTGGAAACACCATCAAGTTAGGAGATGAAATAGACTTTAAAGTAAACAGCCCTATGCGGGTTTCTGACTGGAAAGGAATAGAAGTACTATAACATGTCCATCATTTCAGGTGATATAGAAAAAGCTGCTGCCATTTTATGCGCTGAGGATGTAGTGGCCATTCCTACTGAGACTGTCTATGGGCTAGCTGGAAACATCTTCAGTGAGAAGGCTATCAATAGAATCTTCCAAGTAAAGCAACGTCCGCTGTTTAATCCGCTTATTGTCCATTTGCACAGCCAAGAGCAGCTTAAAGATATTGCCATTAATATTCCTAAAAGGGCTCTACTCCTAGCAGAAAAGTTCTGGCCGGGTTCGCTCACGTTAGTGCTGGATAAACATGAATCTATACCAGATTTAATTACGGCTGGAAAAAATACTGTTGCTTGCCGAGTTCCTAACCATCCTGTTACTCGAGAACTTATGCGCAGCATACCTTTTCCTCTGGCGGCTCCCAGCGCTAACCCTTTCAATAGAATCAGCCCTACCACAGCTGAGCATGTAGAAGGTTATTTCGGTAATGAAATACAGATGGTGTTAGACGGAGGTCCATGTGAAAAAGGCTTAGAATCTACCATAGTCGGTTTCCCTGAAGGTGAACCAGTGCTATACAGATTGGGAGCTATTCCTAGAGAGGATTTAGAAAAAGTAATAGGTAAACTAGCGGTGCAAAACACTACTACAGCTTCACCTCAAGCACCAGGAATGCTGAAGAAGCACTACTCTCCTACCACCCCGTCTGTTTTAGTAGATGATTTAAAAGAGATTAACTCTTTGGTCAAGGATAAGAAGGCAGCTCTATTAACACTAAGTCCAACAAGCCTAAATGTGAGCTTAGTAAAATCAATTTATCTTTCTGAAAACGCAGATTTATTAGAAGCTGCATCTAAGCTTTATTCCGCGCTACATGAGCTAGATTCATTAAAGCTAGATATGATTATTATCCAGAGAATGCCTGAACATGGTTTAGGTAGAAGTATGAATGATCGTTTAAGGCGAGCTGTAAAATGACTAAAAGATTTTAGAATTGTTTTTGGTTCAATGTGTAAATCATTGGAGTTGAATTCTTTTCAGAAGTCTGAAAACTTAGCTGTAGGATATCAATCTATTCCGAATTTACTTGTTGCAACTTTGTTGCATTTATAAACTATTCTTACCTACTTTTGTACTTGATTAAACCGGA
>CAZTVP010000049.1:0-2293 GCA_964616995.1 uncultured Comamonadaceae bacterium | reverse complement strand
CAATATGCAGAGTAGAATAATAGGACCAATATTTATGCTTATCTCTACAAGTTTTATACACTTGGTCAGTCAAGCTCAGTCTACTTATGAGTTTGGTGGAATGGTATTAGACGAAAACAATAAGCCTATTTCAGATGCTGTCATCACACTGATTCCAGATGAGGGGTCTGAAATAACTGATCAGAATGGCCGCTTTAATTTCGAAGAAATAAGTGCTACAGTCATAAATGTAGAGATTAGCCATGTTAGTTTTATTACGTTAACAGAGAGTGTTTCTTTAATTGATTCTAAGGATTTCACCTTTAAAATGTTCAAGTCGAGTGTTCCACTAGACCAAGCTTTAATTAATGATGACAGCTCCGAGGAGAAAAAGAAAGAGTCTACACTTGGCTTAGAATTAGCAGATGAGGAATTTATAAAACAAAATCTTGGAGGTAGCTTAATGAAATCACTCGAGCGTCTTCCAGGAGTTACCACTATAGATATAGGCTCAGGTCAGTCTAAACCTGTTATAAGAGGTTTAGGTTTTAACCGTGTGGTGGTAGTAGAAAATAACATAAAGCATGAAGCGCAGCAGTGGGGAGCAGATCATGGATTAGAAATAGATCAGTATGCTGTTAATGAAGTTCAAGTAATTAAAGGCCCAGCTTCGCTAATGTATGGATCAGATGCTATAGGAGGTGTCATAGATCTTAAGAACAATTCTGTGCCGGCTGAAAACACTTGGGGCGGAACAGTAGATTTAACAGGAAAGTCCAATAATGATTTTCTAGGGTCATCACTTTCGCTATTTGCCCGTGGGAGACACTTGTTTATCAATGCTAGAGCTACAATCCTTAGTTATGGGGATTTTCGGGTTCCTACAGATAGTGTAGATATTTATAACTTCAGGGTGCCGTTATACCGTCAGCAGATGAGGAATACTGCTGGGAATGAAAGGAATCTTCATGTCTCTTTTGGAGTAATCAGAGACAATTTTCAGAGTAAGTTCTTCTTGAGTAACATTAGAAGTACAAGCGGCTTCTTTGCTAATGCGCACGGTTTAGAACCTCGTAATGTGGATCACGCTTTTCATGATGCCTCTAATAGAGATATTCAGTATCCAAGACAAGAAATAAGTCACCTTAAAGTCATAAACAGAAGTACTTACTGGACTAATAATTGGAAGTTCGAGCTAGATCTCGGTTATCAGAATAATTTCCGAGAAGAATGGAGCCAATATGTGCAGCACGGATATATGCCTGCAGTTTTTCCTGAAGAGGTGTTGGATTTTAATCCGGAAATAGAAAGACAGTTTGACAAGCAAATCTACTCTGCTAATCTTAAGGCCTTTTATTCTATTTCTGAAAAAACGGAATTAAGTACTGGTGTTAATTCAGAATATCAAGTAAACGATATAGGGGGTAGAGGCTTTATAATCCCTAGTTACGAAGAGATAAGCATAGGAGGATTCGCTGTGGCCAAGCATAATTTATCTGATGAAAGCATTTTACAGGCAGGATTAAGATATGACTACGGTAATATCAGTACTGCTAGTCATTTTGACTGGTTCATTTCTCCTCTGGAGGAAGAAGGAGATAGTATGAATCTCCAGCGTTCCATGGATTTAAATAGAATATTTTCCAATTTTAGTTGGTCGATAGGCTATAATTATAATCCAGGAAAATGGTCTTACAGAATAAACGTTGGCAAGAGTTTTAGAATGCCTATAGCTAAGGAATTAGTAGCTAACGGAATAAATTATCATAGATTTAGTTATGAGTCAGGAAACTCTGATTTAAATCCTGAGATTTCATATCAGTTAGACCTAGGAGTTGATTACCGTTCTGATAAGTTTAGATTGGGTTCTTCTCCCTTCCTAAATTACTTCACTAATTATATTTACCTTAATCCTACTTCTTCATTTGATAGATTGTACGGATTTGGAAATCAGATTTTTGAATACTCAGAGAGTGAAGTTTTTAGATATGGCGCAGAAGTTTATGCTAATTATGATATAACTAACTTTTTTCAAGTAGGTATTGTTGGAGAGTATGTCTACGCAGAACAGATGTCAGGCCCAAAGGAAGGGTTCACATTACCATTTGCACCGCCAGCTTCAGCTATCCTTAATCTTACCTTCAAGAATGAGCAATTAGCTTTTGTGAATGATGCTTTTCTCTCTTTAGATTATAGGCTAACCGCTGCGCAAAACAGCATAGTACCTCCAGATGTTCCTACCGAAGGTTTTCAAGCAATCAACTTAAGTCTAGGAGGAGATGTAATGTTCAAAGAACAAAGTATGAATATAGCT
>CAZTVP010000048.1:0-9773 GCA_964616995.1 uncultured Comamonadaceae bacterium | reverse complement strand
TGTACATAAAGAAGAGTGATTTTTACTCAAAGTTTACCATAACCACACCTTTTTCTATGCTGTCTCCAGCATTTACATTCACCGATTTTACCTTGGCTTCAGCAGTGGCTTTAATGACGTTTTCCATTTTCATGGCTTCTAAGATGACTATGACATCACCTTCTTTTACTTCCTGTCCTTCAGTCACTTTTACTTCTATCACGAGCCCTGGCATAGGTGCCTTGATTTCTTTTAGTTTCTTGGACGCTCCTCCTGATATTCCGAGCTTTTCTAGAAGAATGTCGAATTCTGTTTTTTCCGTTACCTCTATACGCTCACCGTCTATTTTAAGCTTTAACTTCTTCTCTTCTGACGAATATGCTTTTAATACGACTATGAAAGATTCTGCACTCTCATTAATGACAGTCCACCTGTTCTCTCCTATGGATTTGATATCCCAGTTGTAAGCGGAACCCTCTATAACTCCGGATTTCCCTCCTTCTTGGATATCTTTCATTTGCATGGATGTTCCATCTGTAAACAGTGCTTTTTTCATCTTTCAGTATTTAAAACAAATATGCGAAAGATTCATAAATGAGAGGAGAAGTCCTGCTGGTATTGCGCAGCGAAACACATGAAAACATACTTTTGAAAAAAATCCTTAGTAATGCCAAAACACAGAATTTCTATCGTCCTCCTAGTGAGTCTGATTCTAGCTGCTTGTGGAAGTAAAAAAGACGTGATTCAAACCACGGAAATCATAGAAGCTATTCCGACTGAAGAAATCAGTTTAGAAGAAATAGTCATCACTCCCGAGCCAGATGAATACAGAGCTACAGAGACCCGAGTGCATGACCTGATTCATACAAATTTGGCCGTTTCTTTTGACTGGGAACAGCGCAGCGTTATGGGCAAAGCTGAACTCCAATTGACACCCTATTTTTATAAGACGGATAGTCTTCAACTAGACGCTAAGGGAATGCAGATAGAGTCGGTCAAGGTTATAAATGGAAATAATAGAAATGACTTGGTCTTTTTATACGACTCCTTGTTCTTAAACATCAGCCTAGATAAGTCCTATGAGCGTTCAGATACTTTTGAAATAGAGATAGTATATGAGGCTTTTCCTGAGCGATTTGTGTCTAAAGGAAGTAACGCTATCACTTCTGCTCAAGGTATTTATTTCATTAACCCTGATTCTACTGAAGTCAACAAACCGACCCAAATATGGACGCAGGGCGAAACTGAAGCCAATAGTGTATGGTTTCCCACCATAGACAG
Organism: uncultured Comamonadaceae bacterium; assembly: GCA_964616995.1. Classification (GTDB taxonomy): domain Bacteria; phylum Bacteroidota; class Bacteroidia; order Flavobacteriales_D; family Sanyastnellaceae; genus ASP10-05a. The sequence continues at coordinate 8,513 of CAZTVP010000048.1, read as the reverse complement.
TCCAAATGAGCGTATGACTCAAGAAATACAAATTACTGTGGATGAGAAGTATAAAACTCTTTCTAACGGTTCACTCATTTTCTCTAATTACAATGGTGACGGCACTAGAACCGATTACTGGAAACAAGAAATGCCTCATGCACCTTACTTGGTGATGTTAGCGGTAGGAGATTACAATGTGACTACAGAATCATGGGTAAATGCTGAAAATGAGGACATAGTGGTAGATTATTACTTAGAAGATGAATATGCGCCATACGCTAAGGATATCTTTGGGAATACTCCAGAGATGCTTACTTTTTATTCAGAAGTTCTCGGTTTCCCTTATCCATGGGAGAAATACAGTCAAGTAGTAGTAAGAGATTTCGTTAGTGGAGCTATGGAAAACACTACAGCAGTGATACATGGAGACTTTTTACATGCTACTAAAAGAGAACTGTTAGATGGAGATAATGAGGCGGTTATAGCTCACGAGTTATTCCACCACTGGTTTGGGGATTTAGTTACTTGTGAAAGCTGGTCTAATCTTCCGTTAAATGAATCATTTGCTATGTATGGCGAGTACTTGTGGATGGAACATAAGTATGGTAGAGAGCAAGCGGATTTGCACAGCATGAATTCCATGGCGGGTTACTTGGCAGAGTCTCAGCAGAAGCAAGTTGACCTCATCCGATTTTATTATGAAGATAAGGAAGACATGTTCGATGGACACAGTTATAATAAGGGTGGGCGTGTCTTACACATGCTCCGATACTTTTTAGGAGATGAAGCTTTTTTCAGTGGTCTAAACCTTTATCTAAACGAAAACAAGTACGAGGCTGTAGAGATTCATCAGCTTAGACTAGCTATGGAAGAAGTTAGTGGAAAAGATCTGAATTGGTTCTTTAATCAGTGGTTCTTAGGAAAAGGACATCCTGATTTAGACATCAATTACGAAGTCAATGATTCTCTCAATCAAGTAACAGTCTTAATAGAACAGAACCAAGACAAACTTTTCAGACTTCCGCTAATGGTAGATGTTTTTACTTCAGAAGGTGAAACCAGAAGAAGGATAGATATTAGAAAGAAAAGACAGGAGTTTGTCTTTGACTATTCTGGAGGGCTGCTACTGGTAAATGTAGATGCGGAGAAGGTTTTACTGGGAACTAAAAATGACAATAGACCTGAAAAGTGGTGGTCACAGGCTTACACAAAAGGAAAACTTTTCTTAGACAAATACGAAGCACTTTCTGAATGTTCTAAATCCAAATCAGAGGCCTGTCAAGCTTTAATTTATGATGCGTTAGATGACCCATTCTGGAAAATTCGTGAACAGGCGGTTAAGGCTGCTAAGAAGTTAAAAGACTCTTATCCAGACTTAAAAGAGAAATTAACCGCACTAGCCACTGAAGACCCTAAATCTGCAGTGAGAGCCAGAGCCATTAAAACCATGGCTAAAACTTTTAAAGAGGAAGACCTTTCTGCATTTTATAAAAATGGACTAAATGACCAGAGCTATAGAGTGATGGCAGAAAGCCTAGATGCTATAGCTAAAACAAACACAGAAATGGCTTTAGCAGAAGCTAAAAACCTTGAAGACGAAACTGGAGGTGCCATGGTAAATGGGCTCACCTCTTTGTATGCTAAACATGGAAATGAAAGTCATGTTTCCTATATGAAAAATGCGCTGGAAAAGAGTTCAGGATTTAGCAAATATGGAATGGCTTCATCTTATGCTGGCTTTCTAAATCGTCTTTCTCCTGAAGTGATAGAAGAAAATATTTCACCTCTGGTTTCTATAGCAGAAAATGAAAAAACGTGGTGGGTTAGATTGGCTGGATACACTGGTTTAAAAGGTGTGGCCAAAGAACTAGCAGCTAAGACAGAAGATACCAAGGCGCAAGCGGTATCTGAGAGTATAAATAACACCATAGAAACACTTCTAGCTACAGAAACCGAAGACCAAATAAAGGCCATCATGGCCAGATAAATGGCAGGTATATACATTCATATTCCTTTTTGTAGAAAGGCTTGTCATTACTGCGATTTCCACTTTAGCACTTCGTTTAAAACCAAAGAAGATGTGCTCAAGGCTATTTCTCTAGAATTACAAAAGAGAAAACAGGAACTCAATGGAGAAGCTATACAAACCATTTACTTTGGTGGTGGCACTCCCAGTCTCTTAACCAAACAAGAATTAGCCGGTATTCTGCAAACCATACATTCTGAATTCAGTGTTTCTTCAGATGCTGAAATCACTCTAGAAGCCAACCCAGAAGATATAGACTCCGAAACCGCTCAAGGCTGGAAAGATTTAGGTGTGAATCGGCTCAGTATCGGTATTCAATCGTTTGATGATAAGATTCTCACTTGGATGAATAGAGCTCATAATGCGGAACAAGCAATGGCTGGAGTATCCGCGGTGCAAAACACAGGAATCACCAACATCACCATAGACCTCATTTATGGAGTTCATAGCAGAAGTCAGGCTGCTTGGGAAGACGAAATAGAAAGAGCTTTAAGACTAAATGTTCCTCATATTTCTGCTTACTGCCTTACCATAGAACCAGATACCGTTTTTGGACATCAAGCAGCTAAAGGAAAGCAGCTTGCCCATTTAGATGAAAATAGTTCTCAAGAGTTTCTAGCACTAGTAAACCGTCTCTCCGAAAACAATATCAACCTGTATGAAGTTAGTAATTTCAGCAAACCTTATTTAGAGTCAAAGCACAATAGCAATTACTGGAATGGACTGAACTACTTAGGTGCAGGCCCTGGAGCTCACAGTTTTGTGAATGACACTCGTAGGTGGAATGTTTCTAATAACGCTGTCTATTCTAAGGCTGTTCAAAAAGGGGATTCTTATCACGAGCAAGAGCAGCTTTCTGCTAGCGATAAGTACAACGAATACATCATGACCAATCTAAGGCGTGTTGGTGGAGTGAATTTGGAGACCATTGAGCAGAGCTTTCAACTAGACTTTAAGAAAGAGTTCAACTCGGAAATCAACGCATATCTAGCTGACAAAAAGCTACTTATGAGAGATGATAAAATTCGATTAACTTTAGACGGTTTTCTACTGGCAGACCGAATAGCCAGTGATTTTTTTATAACTGATGAATGAAATAAAAGCCATCATCCAGCTGAATGGTAAGAGCTATGAAGCTAATCTGAAGGAGCCCCTGGATATTTCCATAGAACTCTCTGCGGAGGAGAATCCTAGGGCTTGGTACGTAGATTTACCCAAGATTACACCAGTAATGACAGAGCACTTCACTGGAAGTGTGGAACTGGGTGGAGCGGTTAATTTCAGAGATATTTTTTTCAATCCTCATGGGCATGGAACCCACACAGAGTGCGCAGGTCATATTACTAAGGAAATTCATTCGGTGAATGATTCTATGCGTCAGTTCTTTTCTGATGCCCAACTCATAAGCGTTACTCCTAAAGCACTAGCTAAAAACGACCGCTTTATGAAAAAAGGCGACTTAGTCATTCAAGTTGAAGATATAGAAAAAGCCCTTTCTTCTAATCCTGAAGCGCTTATCATTAGAACGCTACCTAATGCGTTAGATAAAAAGACTAGAAACTACAGCGCTTCTAACCCGCCTTATATTCATCCAGAAGCCATGAAGTTAATAGCAGACAGCAGCGTAAAACACTTGCTGCTAGACTTGCCATCAGTGGACAGAGAAATGGACGAAGGACTACTTACTGGTCACCATTTATTTTGGCAAACTGCTCAAAAGACCAATTTAGAAAGAACCATTACAGAGATGATTTATGTTCCTGATGCTATCCTAGATGGAATGTGCCTGTTAGAATTACAGGTAGCACCATTTAAAAATGACGCTTCTCCTTCTAGGCCTGTGCTTTACAGATTAAGCTTAAGGTAGAATTTAGTTCCTTTGTTCGGTTTGGTCTTGAACCAAATCTCGCCACCGTGGTTTTCTACTATGCTTTTTACCATGGCTAACCCGAGGCCCATTCCTTTAGATTTAGTCGTGAAATTCGGAACGAAAATCTTGTCTTTTAAATCCTCAGGAACTCCAGAACCATTGTCTTTTACCTCTATTAAAAGGAATTCCTCGTATTCATTTACCGTTATCTGAACTTCTCCTTCTCTATCTTCGGGAATACTCTGAATAGCGTTTTTAATCAAGTTATTGAACACACGCAGCATTTGGTCTTTGTCTGCTATCAATTCAGTGCTCTTTGCCTGATTATTCAAGTTTATTTGAGCTTGGCTTTGAGTTCTGAAAGTTTGCACCGCATCTTCTATGACCTCTTCTAGTTCTATTTTCTCCTTTACTGTTTTAGGCATCTGCGCGAAGTTGGAAAACTCATTGGCAATATGTGTTAGCGCTTCTATCTGGTTAATCAGAGAGTCTGCTGTTACCCGGAATTTTTCCTTCCAGTCTGGTGCGTTATCTGCCATGGCCCGCTGAAGATGCTGAATTCTCAGCTTCATGGGTGTTAGCGGATTCTTTATCTCATGCGCCACTTGCTTGGCCATCTCTCTCCACGCGCTTTCACGTTCTGTTTTGGCAAGGGCTCTTGTGCTCTTCTCAGCTTCCTGAAGCATTATGTTATACTGAGTCACTAAAGCTCCTATTTCATCATTACTTTCCCACTGAAGCGGAGTGTTTCTCTGTCCTAAGTCCACACTTTTCATTCTGTCTCCTATGCGCTGCAAACTCTGAGTGATATAATTAGAAAGTAAAAGTGCAAGAATACTAGCAGCTATGAATAACCCTAGATAAATCAATATGAGGTCTTTCAAGAATGAAGCTATTTCCTGCTTGTTCTCATCCTCAATATCATAATACGGAATATTGGTAACGGCTAATGGTCTTCCTTCTAAGTCGCTAAAGTGCCAATACGCCAGATAGTATTCATCTTTGTCTTTTCCTTTCTCAAGGACTGGGTCGGTGGTTCCGTCTGTTAGCCTCTGAAGAATGTCAGGCGACACTTTAGTAGGTACACCTTTCTCTTGGAATAGCTTCGGGTTGCTTGAAATAAGAAGGTTTCCGCTTAAATCAAACAAGTTTAAATCAAGCCCATGTACATCTGCAAGCTCACATATTTTATCACTGAAAATGGAAGGAATGGAGTCTGGAGTTACTTTATTCGGTTGATTCTGAAGGAAATAATCCATACTAGCCTGAATAGACTTTTCCTTTCTACCGATTCTTCCCTTGTGGTACTTTTGGTTTTGACTCTTGAAATTACTGTAAGCAAAAATCCCTGTAGCACAGAATGATATGAGTATCATGGCTATGATAGAGAGGTAAATTCTGGTCTTCAGATTGAGTCTTCTCATAAGGGTTTTCTGCGGTGCAAAAATTACGCCTTTTTGTTTAGTTCTTGCTTCTAAGTAAAAATCGTGGTCTAGTCAGTAATTCCGTCAAATAAATCTCTCATTAGACAAAAATCCCCACTTGAAATTCAAGCAGGGATTTTAAATATAATTTCTTTCTATTCTTTAGCCGTTCAATGCTTCTGCACCTCCTACTATTTCTAAGATTTCTCCTGTAATAGCAGCTTGACGGGCTTTGTTATAGAATAACTTAAGGTCGTCTTTGATGTCCTTAGCGTTATCTGTAGCCTTGTGCATAGCAGTCATACGCGCTCCATGTTCAGAAGCATTAGAATCAAGGATTCCTTTGTACAACTGAATCTTTAGCGACCTAGGAATTAATTCCGTAATGATTTCCTCTTCAGATGGCTCGTAGATGTAATCTATACTTTGTGAAGCTTCTACTCCTTCTGGTGGTAACACGGGTAAGAATTGTTCTGTAGTGACTATTTGCACCGCAGCGTTCTTAAACTTGTTATACACCATAATTACCTTATCCCACTCTCCTTCTCTGAACTGCTTCATTACCTCATCAGCTATAGCGGCTACATTGGTAAAAGTAAGGTCTCCATATACTTCATAAGGTCTCTCACTAAAGCCTTCTACATGAATCTCTCCTGTTTTAGTATAGAAATCATGTGCCTTCTTTCCTATAGGTAGCACCTTTAGGTTAGAATCAGCATATCTATTTTTAATCTTAGCTACTTCTTTAGTGATGGCCGTGTTAAAACCACCGCATAGTCCTCTGTTAGAGTTTATGGCTATGACCAAAACGTTTTTAGCACCTCTGTCTATAGCATACACTCCTTCAGTAGATTCTACGTTAGAAGCCACGTTAGAAAGTATCTCCTGGAGCTTTTCAGCGTATGGTCTCATCTGAGTAATAGCATCCTGAGCTCTTTTTAATTTAGCCGCAGATACCATCTTCATAGCAGAAGTAATCTGCATGGTGCTATCTACTGAAGAGATTCTATTTCTTATTTCTTTTAAGTTAGCCATACTGCTTTAAATTCAGATAACTCTAATTAATACGTAGAAGATAAATCTGCTACTACTTTTTCTATAGTTCCGGTAGCTTCATCTGTAAGCTTACCAGACTTAAGTGTATCTAAGATTCCTTGGTGGTTAGCTCTCATGAAATCTAGGAACTTCACCTCGAATTCTTTTACTTTTTCTACTGGTACGTTCTTTAATAATCCCTTAGTTCCAGCGTAGATGATAGCTGTCTGCTCCTCTACTTTCATCGGTGAGTTTTGAGCTTGCTTAAGAATCTCCACGTTTCTCTTTCCTTTTTCGATTACCGCTAGTGTAGCTTCATCTAAATCAGAACCGAACTTAGCGAATGCTTCAAGCTCTCTATACTGTGCTTGATCAAGCTTCAGTGTACCAGATACTTTCTTCATAGACTTTATCTGAGCGTTTCCTCCTACTCTAGATACTGAGATACCCACGTTAATAGCTGGTCTTACACCTGAAAGGAATAAATTAGACTCAAGGAAAATCTGACCATCAGTAATAGAGATTACGTTAGTAGGGATATATGCCGATACGTCTCCTGCTTGTGTTTCTATGATAGGAAGTGCAGTTAAAGAACCTCCACCTTTTACGATTCCTTTTAAAGACTCAGGTAAATCGTTCATGTCTGCTGCTATGGCATCAGAAGAGTTGATTTTAGCCGCTCTCTCTAATAGTCTAGAGTGAAGGTAGAATACATCTCCTGGGTAAGCCTCTCTACCTGGAGGTCTTCTTAAAAGAAGTGATACCTCACGGTAAGCTACCGCCTGCTTAGATAAATCGTCATATACGATTAACGCTGGTCTTCCTGTATCTCTGAAGTACTCTCCAATAGCTGCTCCTGAGAACGGTGCGTAGAACTGAATAGGTGCTGGGTCAGAAGCTGTAGCGGCTACTACTACCGTATAAGGCATAGCTCCGTTTTCTTCTAACGTTTTTACTATTTGTGCTACTGTAGAACCTTTCTGTCCTACTGCTACATATATACAGAATACAGGCTCTCCTGCATCATAAAATTCTTTTTGATTGATAATGGTATCTATACAAACTGTTGTTTTCCCAGTTTGTCTATCTCCAATTACAAGCTCTCTCTGTCCTCTTCCAACTGGAATCATGGCATCGATAGCTTTTATACCAGTCTGCATAGGCTCATCTACTGGCTGACGGTAGATTACACCAGGTGCTTTTCTTTCGATAGGCATCTCGTATAAATCACCTTCGATAGGCCCTTTACCATCTATTGGCTCACCTAGCGTGTTCACTACTCTTCCAAGCATTCCTTCTCCTACCTTAATAGAAGCGATAGTTCCTGTTCTTTTTACAGTAGCTCCTTCTTTTAAGTCTCCAGAAGGCCCTAAAAGTACAGCACCTACGTTATCCTCCTCTAGGTTAAGTACGATACCTCTAACTCCATTATCAAACTCTACAAGCTCTCCCGACTGTACGTTAGAAAGTCCATAAATTCTAGCGATACCATCTCCTACTTGGAGAACTGTACCTACTTCTTGAAGTTCAGCTTCTGATTTTACTCCGGCTAATTGCTCTCTTAAAATTGCAGAAACTTCTGCTGGTTTTACTTCAGCCATTTTATTTTGGTTTTACCTATTATTACTTTTATTAGAATCCTGGTATGTACAGGTTTTCTGTAAATTCTCTTCTTAATTCTCTTAATTGTGTGCTTACAGATGCATCTACCATCTGGTCACCTACTTTTAAAATAAACCCACCTATTACGTCTGGATTTATAGTTTCCACTAAATCAGTAGCTCCAGGAGCTAACTGCTGAAGCATAGCTTCTACTTTAGCTTTATTTTCAGCATCTAATGGTGCAGCAGAAATTACCTCAGCTTGAGATACTTTCTTATACGCTTTGTACTGAATTAAAAAAGCGTTAGCTATTCCACCTAATAGTGCTCCTCTGCCTTTTTCAGTAATCAGATTTATGAACTTCATAGAAACTTCACTTATCTGAGAAGAAAACACACTGGTTAACACTTTTAATTTAGCATCAGGCTTAATCACAGGGCTGTTTAGCATTACCTGTAAATCTCTGCTTTCTCCTACAGTTTGTGCTACACTGTTCATATCAGTGTACACATCCTCTACCTTCCCTTGTTCTATGGAAAGCTCTAAAAGTGATTTAGCGTATCTATTAGCTGCT
>CAZTVP010000047.1:8008-9780 GCA_964616995.1 uncultured Comamonadaceae bacterium | reverse complement strand
ATGGAAACATTAACCCCTATTACACAGAAAATAATATCCAAGAAGAAATTTCTGAAAGCATTACAGACAATGATCAAAATGATTCCGAAATAACCAATGCTAATTCAGAATTTGACATTTACAATGATGCACAATTAGGCGCAGAGGAAGTAAACTTTGTATATAATAAAAATCTATCTATCTCAGTGCCCAAAGAACACATCATAAGAAAGACTGAAATCTTAGATTTAACTGGTAGAGTAGTATTCTCCCAAGATAACTCGTCTGATTCTAATGAGATTTTAATAAGAGACTTAACCAAATTAAGTACAGGGCAGATTTACTTAGTAAGCACCTTCTTAAATAACGGTGGAATTATTACTAATAAAATACAAGGCAGATGATATAAAGAACATCACTTAGAAAGGCTATATTCCTAGGATATAGCCTTTTTATATAATACGCTTCATTTAATCGTCTAATATGTAACTTATATTCGCATCTATGAGGCTAAGTATAATTTTTATAGGACTTTTGCTCTGTCTTTCGCGGTGCAATGGTGATTCTAATTCAAAACCAACTGAAACCAATGAATGTCAATCAGCATATTTGGATTACTCTACTCCTGGTCCCTTTCAGCAAGCTGGAGAAAGATTCATAGAACTCAATGAAGGTTATAAAGTCTGGACAAAGAGAATAGGAAATAATCCAGACATCAAAGTTCTTCTGCTTCATGGCGGACCTGCTCTCACTCATGAATACATGCTGTGCTTCGAGAGCTTTTTTCCTCAAGCTAACATAGAGTTTTATCATTACGACCAACTCGGAAGTGCATTTTCAGACCAGCCAGATGATGATTCTCTGTGGACTATAGAAAGATTCGTAGAAGAGGTAGAACAAGTAAGACAAGGTTTAGGATTAAATGAAGATAACCTCTTCCTGTTAGGTAATTCATGGGGTGGAATCCTTGCTATGGAGTACGCCTTAAAATACCAGCAGCACATGAAAGGAATGGTGGTCTGTAATATGACTGCCGACTTTGATAAGTACGAAGCTTATAACAAAGAATTAAGAAAAGGATTAAGACCATCTTTAGTAGATTCTTTAGAAGCCTATGAAGCGGCTGAGGATTACCATAACCCAGAATATCTAAACCTCATTACTAAAGAATTCTACACTAAGCACATTCTTAGGTTTCCTGAAGAAGAATGGCCTGCTCCAGTAGTTAGAAGTTTTAATGATGTGAATGGTCATGTGTATGAATACATGCAAGGCCCGAGTGAATTTGTTCCGGGTGGAATCTTAAAACACTGGTCAGTTTGGGATGAATTAAAAACCATAGAAATACCTACGCTTATGGTAGGTGCTAAATACGACTCCATGAACCCAAAAGAAATGGAAGAAATGAGTCATTTAGTTCAGAATGGAGAATATCTCCACTGTGAAGGAAGCCATCTAAGCATGTGGGATGACCAAGAAAGATTTATGAACGGTGTGATTGACTTTTTGAAGAGCGTGGAATAATGGAAATAACCTCCAGAAACCATGTTTACCAAGTAGTCTCTAGCTTCTACAGTAAGATCAAGGATAATCCATCTATTGGTCATATTTTCACTAAGGCTATCTCTGAGGATGAATGGGAAAGCCACATGCAGAAGATAACAGACTTCTGGGATTCTGCTATTTTCGGAAGTATGACTTACGTGGGTAACCCGCCTATGAAGCATGTGAATTTAGATAAGGACTATGACCATGAAATAAACAAAAGTCATTTCGATACTTGGCTTGCTACT
>CAZTVP010000047.1:0-7998 GCA_964616995.1 uncultured Comamonadaceae bacterium | reverse complement strand
CCGAGGATATGAAACTGAGGGCTCAAAAAATGGCAAATGGCTTACTGCTCAGTATTTTGAACAATAAACCATCTGCTTAAATTTTCGGTGAGAATTATATTATTCTATAATTTCATTCCCTATGAGAAATGGTGCTTTACCTTCTGTAATAATCACCTTACTGCTTTCAGACTCGGCTAATTTTAAGAAAGCTTCTATACTTCTTAGGGTTATTATTTCTTCAGTTAATCCTTCTGATAGAATCATTTGAGAATCTCTGTTTCCTTCTGCCTCTATGATTTTACGTTCTGCTTCTAGTTTTTCTCTTTCCAGAACGAATTGCATTCTTAAAGCATCCTGTTCTGCCTCAAGCTTGCTTTCTATACTTGAGTATAGACCTGGAGGAAGAGATATGGTTTTCATAAGTACTGCTTCTATAAAAATTCCTTGGTCTTTTAATGTCTCATGCATAGAATTAGCTATTTCACGCTCTATGTCAGCTCTTTTTCCAGAGTGCATGTCTTTAGCTAAAAACTGAGCACATATATCAGCACTTGCAGACCTAAAGACACTTCTAATGATATTTTCATATTCTAATCCTAGGTTTTCTATGATGTATGGAACTTTGTCTTTTTCTATTCTATATAGAATGGAAATTCCTGCGTTTACATTTAATCCTTCCTTACTCGGTAGATTTAAATTTAATTCAAGGTTCTCTGTCTGAATAGAAGTTATAATAACCTTAGTAAAAAAAGGATTATAGGAATGAGGCCCTTGTTCTAGAGTTTGTTCAGATAATTTTCCGAGACGTTGTTTAACGCCTATTTCTCCAGGCTTGACTATTGCGCAGCTAGACATAAACGTAAACAAAAGAACTACGAGTGAAAGATTAGTGAGTGTTTTCATGAGCATTGTTTTCCCATGAAGTCAGTAATAATTATGCCACTTTATTCGAATTTAGGTTAAATGGAGAAAAGTGATTAATCCGTAATAAATCAATAGATTAAGCCTTAAAAGATCGCCAAAATTTCGTTCTAGAACAAGTACTTCACATGGTATTGGATAAGTGCCTCTATAGGGTGTTCTACCACTTTAGGGTTTTCTATTCCTTCCAGTGCACAAGCTTCTTTTAGAGAGGTCTGAAAATGGTTGGCTATAGAACCTACAAATGAAATATCCACTCTATTCCAGTTTGAATAACACTTCACATGAAAATCTATAAATGCTCTAAATCCATCTATGAGCATTTTCTTGATATGTAGATTGTCTTGATGCTCACTTATGAATGGCATAAACCCTGAAAGAAATACATTCGGATCTTTCTCGCTATATACTTTTTTAATGATGTCTTTATCCGATAGTCTGAACTCAGAGTTAAAAGCCTGCCAAACTTCATCTGGAAGCTTTTTGTAGTAAAAATCTCTGACTAATAACTTACCAAAGTAACAGCCACTACCTTCATCTCCTAAAATGTATGCTAAAGAGGGTACTTCCTCTCTAAGCCTCTCTCCATCGAATAAAACAGTGTTAGAGCCTGTACCTAAAATGCATGAGATTACGGGCTTTCCGTCATATACTGCGTAAGATGATGAAACCAAATCGTGTTCTACTTTAACAGAAGCAGATAAAAAGAATTCTTTTAGCCCTTTTTCTACTATTTGGTTTAATCTAGGACTAGAGCAGCCTGCACCATAGAACCAAACCTTTTGAACTTCATCTCTTATCACAAGTGCATCATCACTTTCCCAAAGCTTAGATTTAATAAAATCTGATGAATGAAAGTATGGGTTCAGCCCCATAGTTTTAAAACGTCTTAGGATTTCGCCTTTCTCATCCACAAAATACCAACTGGATTTTGTGCTTCCACTATCTACTATTAAATGCATTTATCTTAGGGTGTTAGCTTTGCACTGCTTTCTGTGAATTTATGATAACTGGCTGTTCTTCTCCACTTAATAAATCCACGGTAGTTTCCTCAGAAGAAATATTCACTTTCATCAAACTTCCTCTAAAAAGAATCTTGAAGCTAAATGAATCCCAGCTTGAAGGAATCATTGGATTCAAGTGAAGCTTACCGTCTCTTACTCTCAAACCAGCAAACCCCTCTACTACAGCCATGTAAGTTCCTCCCATACTTGTGATGTGTAAGCCTTCATGGGCTTCATGGTTGTAATCATCTAAATCTAATCTAGAGGTTCTCATGTACATTTCATAAGCTTTATCCTCCATGCCTAGCTTAGCCGCTAGAATACAGTGAATACATGGACTTAAAGAAGATTCATGAACTGTTTTAGGTTCGTAAAAATCGAAATTGGCTTTGTGTTCTTCTTGGGTGAAGTCATCTTCAAAGAGATAGAATCCTTGTAATGTGTCAGCCTGCTTTATAAATATGCTGCGCAATATTCTATCCCAACTCCAGTGCTGATTTATCGGTCTTTCAGCATCGTCTAAATCTGCGGCATTTAGTTGTTCCTTATCTAAAAATCCATCTTGCTGAAGTCTAATTACTCCGTCTCCATGCATAGGAAGATGAAGATTCTCTACTCTTTCCTTCCAATCTTCTAGCTCACTCTCTGAGAAATTATATTTCATCACCTTCTGAGAGTATTCATTCGGATAATTCAACTTGAGGTACTCTACAGCCTCAGCTGTGTACTTCATAGTCCATGCTGCTATGTAATTTGTGTACCAGTTGTTATTTACGTTATTCTCATACTCATTAGGGCCAGTTACTCCTAGCATCATCCATTTATTTCTGTGCGTGCTAAAAGTCATTCGCTGACTCCAGAATCTAGAAATTCCTAACAACACATCAAATCCGTGTTCGGCCAAATAAGCCTTGTCCCCAGTATGTCTGATGTAATTATATATAGCAAATGCTATAGCCCCATTTCTATGAATCTCTTCAAAAGTGATTTCCCATTCATTATGGCATTCCTCTCCATTCATAGTTACCATAGGATAAAGCGCAGCCCCGTTCTTAAAACCTAGCTTCTCAGCATTCTCTACAGCCTTCTGTAGATGCTTATACCTGTAAACGAGCAGCTGTTTAGCTACCTTAGGGGGGCGAGTATTCAAATAGAAAGGAAGGCAGTAAGCTTCTGTATCCCAGTAAGTAGAACCTCCGTATTTCTCCCCTGTAAATCCTTTAGGCCCTATGTTTAACCTATCATCATCACCAGTGTATGTCTGGTTGAGCTGGAAAATATTGAATCGAATAGCTTGCTGTGCCTCTACATCTCCATTAATCTCTATATCTCCATCTCTCCAAATCTCATCCCAAACACCTTCGTGTTTTTGCTTGAGTGAATCGTAGCCGGTTTCCTGAGCTTGAAGAGACACTTTTAATGATTGTTCTTTAAGGTCTTCTTTAGCATGATTTAATGAAGAACAGATGGCTACGTATTTTTCCAGTTTCAGCTCCTCTCCTGCAGCTAGTTGTACTTCATACACCTGTGTGACCTTAGCTGTAGCTTCTTCTGCACCTTTAGGAAGAATAGAGTAATTATTACCTGCTGAAACACTACATCTCATAGCTGCCGCCACATGATACTTGGTCTTTAAAGTGGAGCTTCTAACGTAACCATACTCTGGATTTACATCTTTTTCTTCATGAAGCCAGAAACCATGGTCATAATTACTATCCTCATTAAACACATCAGCATCTAAATATGGACTGAAAACTACAGAGCATTCATCACTTGACTTAATCTTATAGGAAATCGCACCTACTTCTTTGGCATCCATGGAACAGAAACGTTCTGCAGAAATGGTGATTTGCTTTCCCTTAGAAGTTTTAATAGTAAACTGGCGGTGCAATAGACCTTTTCTCATGTCAAGCACTCGCGTGAAGGATTCCACATCTGCTTTCGCCAAGTCTAATTCTTCCCCATCTATTTGAACAGAAATTCCTATCCAATTTACTGAGTTCAAAACCTTAGCAAAGTATTCTGGATAACCATTCTTCCACCAACCTACTCTAGTTTTATCAGGGTAATAAATGCCTGCTACATAGCTTCCTTGTAGGCTTTTCCCTGAGTAGGTCTCCTCGAAGTTAGCCCGCTGGCCAAAGCTTCCATTACCAATACTAAATATACTTTCTGAACTCTGGTGGAATTTAGGGTTAAAACCGTTCTATATGATTTTCCACGAATCGGCTTCTAGATACTTTATCATGAGATAATCTAGTTAAAAATAGAATTTAATTTTTCTAAGTTCATTTGATGAAGTCCATCTATCACATAGTCGGCTTCTTTGAATTCTTCCTCATCACCTATTGCAACGCAGAAAAAACCACCAGCCTTAGCAGCTTCCATTCCACTAAGCGCATCTTCGAACACCACTGTATGTGAAGGCGAAACTCCTAGGCCATCTGCCCCTTTCAAGAACACTTCTGGGTCAGGTTTAGAAAATTTGACTTTGTTACCATCAATTACTACATCAAAGTATGTTGCGATTTCAGTCTTCTCCAAAATAATTTCAGCATTCTTACTACTCGAGCCAAGAGCTACTTTAATACCCGCATTTTTGCATTCTTTTAAGAAGGCGAGCGCTCCTGGTAATAAGTCCTCTTGCTTAAGATTCTGAATACTTTTTAGGTATTCTTCATTCTTTTTAGCCATTAAGGAAAGCTTGGTATCATTGTCTAAAACAAGATTTCCTTTGGCTAATATTTTCTCTAAAGAATCTACCCGTGAAATACCTTTTAGTTCCGCTTCAAATTCATCTTCTAACTGAATGCTCAGGCTCAAAGCCAGCTCTTTCCAAGCTTTAAAATGAAAATCAGCGGAGTTCACTATAACCCCATCCATATCGAATATGCATGCTTGAATCAATCCCATAAGACAAAATTAAGCTTTTACCAGATGAGGGATCTTATATTCTAAATGGTATCTAACTAAATTGTCTATTGGTTTCTGAATAACGGTTCCAAGCTGAACTCCCTCAGCCTCACAAGCATCTTGAAGATATTCTTGAAAATGAAAGGCTACAGAACCTATGAAGTGAACTTTAACATCACTCCAGTTTTTAAAGCACTTTACATGAATCTTGACGAAGTGTCTAAACCCATCTACCATCCAACCCCTCACATGTTCGTGGTTTTTAAATGATGCTATAAACTTCATAAAGCTAGCTAAGTACACATTAGCGTTAGGCTCATTATAAACTCTTCTTACTAACTCCTTATCCGTCAGTTTAAATTCTTCCTCGAATGCATCTGAAATTTCTGCTGGAAGTAGTTTATAGAAATAGTCTTGAAGAAGCTTTTTCCCGAAATAACTTCCACTCCCCTCATCTCCTAAGATGTAGGCCAGTGAAGGTATTTCTTCATAAACTTCCTCACCGTCAAAATAACAGCTATTAGAACCTGTTCCTAGAATACATGAAATTTCTGGTTCACCGAAATAAGTAGCGTAAGCACAAGCATTCAAGTCATGCCCTACATAAACATTGGCATTGGTGAATATTCTGCTTAGTCCGATATGAATGATTTCATTAAGTGCAGCCGAGCTACATCCTGCCCCGTAAAAAAACACATGCTGAACTTCGGCTGCTATTTCCATAGCACAAGCGGATTCATTCATTTTAGTCTCTACCAAGTCTGAAGAATGAAAATATGGATTAAAACCCATGGTAGAAAAATCCTTCAGAGTCTGCCCCTCATTGGTGATAAATCTCCAATCTGCCTTCGTGCTTCCACTATCTGCTATTAAAATCATTTGTTCATTATTTAGATAAATGAGCTACTAAATCACCTATTCTAGATGCATAACCCATTTCATTGTCATACCAACCCATAACCTTTACTAGGTTACCTTGAGTATTGGTAAATTCGCTGTCAAATATACAAGAATGTGTATTTCCTACAATATCTACAGATACCAAGGGTTCTGTGGTATATTCTAAGATTCCTTTTAGGCTATTTTCTGCTGCTGATTTCATGGCGTTATTTACCTCATCAGCAGTCACTTCCTTCTTAAGTTGAACCGTAAAATCTGTAATAGAACCACTTGGAGTAGGAACTCTAACCGCATTTCCGTCTAACTTCCCATTTAGTTTAGGAAGCACTTTACCTACAGCTACTGCTGCTCCCGTGGAGGTAGGAATCATACTTAATGCTGCCGCTCTAGCTCTTCTCATGTCTGAGTGAGGAGCATCATGAATCCTTTGGTCAGATGTATAGGCATGAATAGTGGTGATAAACCCTTTTTCTATCCCAAATGCATCATCTAATACTTTAGCCATAGGTGCTAAGCAGTTAGTAGTACAAGAAGCATTAGAGATGATTTTCATATCATCCGTAATTATATCTTCATTCACTCCTAAAACTACGGTAGGAATATCACCTTTAGCTGGTGCGGAAATGACTACTCTTTTAGCTCCTGCTATTAAGTGTTTAGAAGCTCCTGCTTCATCTCTGAAAATACCTGTGCACTCCACTACTATATCTACGCCTAGTTCTGCCCATGGCAAGTTTTCTGGGTTTCTCTCTGCATAAACCTTCATTTTCTCAGAACCTACTTGAAGTGTGTCTTCATCATGTTTCACTACTCCTGAAAAGCCTCCTTGCACAGAGTCATATTTGAACAAGTGTGCTAAAGTCTTTATATCCGTCAGGTCATTGATGGCTACTATGTCCACATTGTCCTTATTAAGTAAAGACCTTAATGATAATCTTCCAATTCTTCCGAATCCGTTGATGGCTACTTTTGTTTTTCCCATGTTTTATATTGATAATATTTTTGACATTCTAAGTTCCTCTTTATTCACATCTTTCTTTTTGGTAATGGCATCATGCAGAGAAACATAACTTTCTTTATCGTTAATCATTCCCACCATTACATCCTTATACCCCTTGATTAAACCCTCTACTGCAGAAAGACCTAGTCTACTCGCTAACACCCTATCCCATGCAGACGGAGCACCTCCTCTCTGGATATGACCTAAAACGGCTACTTTAGTGTCATAAGCCGTATATTTTTCCTTAACTTTTTTTGCTATCTCATAGGCACCACCATTGGCGTCTCCTTCAGCCACTATTACTATACTGCTAGTTTTTTTACTGGCTGCTCCTTTCTCTAAAGTTTTTATGAGTGATTCTATGCTCTGTTCTTCTTCAGGAAGCATAACTGCTATAGCTCCAGTGGCCATTCCAGCTCTAAGTGCTATAAACCCTGCATCTCTGCCCATTACTTCCACAAAGAACAAACGATTATGACTGTTAGCAGTATCTCTAATTTTATCTACTGCTTCTACCACCGAATTAGTAGCTGTATCGTAACCTATGGTGTTGTCTGTACCATACAAATCATTATCTATAGTGCCAGGAATACCTATAACTGGAAATCTATGTTCTTCATGAAAAATATGCGCTCCAGTAAATGTACCGTTTCCTCCTATGACTACTAGTCCTTCTATATTTTCGCGTTGCAATGCTTCGTACGCTGCTTTCCTTCCCTCTTTAGTTCTAAAATCAGCACTTCTGGAAGACTTCAGTATAGTTCCTCCTCTTCCTAATATTTTAGAAACCGACCTAACATGTAATTTTTTGAAATCTCCTTGGATAAGACCATCGTACCCTTGAAAAACACCTATACAATCCACTTCATTGTACACGCATGTTCTCACTACTCCTCTAATGGCTGCATTCATACCAGGTGCATCTCCACCCGATGTTAACACGGCTATTTTTTTCATTAAATCTTGTCTTTTTTACTTAGTGTAAAAGTAACACTTATTAAATCTCTGCCGCTAAAATTTTAAGAATATTACAACTTCGTGTATTTTTGACACTAATTCTAGTGCTAATCTTTTTACTTAAATTCTCTGACCATGCCTGAGAGATTAACAGGAAATATTGACATATCAGTAGATAATGTGATTTTTGGATTTGATGACGACATGCTAAAGGTGCTTGTTATCGAACGAAAATCTACACAAGAAGGAAAGAAAGGAATGAATGCTATTCCTGGAGACCTTGTTTTCCCTAACGAGTCGCTCCACGAAGCTGCTAAAAGA
>CAZTVP010000046.1:4258-9924 GCA_964616995.1 uncultured Comamonadaceae bacterium | reverse complement strand
GGTTCAAAAGGGTAGAAGGTTGTAATCAATCTTGAGCATTTAAAACAAGTGTCTAAAATTTCATAAGTCAAAGAGTCATCAATTACCAGCTCATAGTACTTTTCTTCTGGTTTAAAAACTCTAATCATTTCGCCTATCTCAGTAGTATCTTCTTTTAAATCAGAAGTAATTTGTTTTAAGATATTATTTGTTCTGGCTTCTTTAATTTGACCATTATTCCTGTTGTTAATAGCCAATGCTATCAAAACCCCAATGACCACTAGAACTATTTCTCCTAATGCATACTTAAAATATGAACCTATGGAATCTGCCTGAAGGAGCTTCTTTCTCTTTTTTCTTAGAAATGAAATCATGATGCCAATATAGAACAATCACCTTCAAAATTTGGTTTGGAACTATGATGAAACTACTAGGATGCTATTTCGTAGCATACTTTTTACCAAAGTAAAAGTTAGCTACAGTTCCCAACACACCCGGAAGCACCCAGGGTATAATCATCCAGTTTCCAGTAAAGATATCTCCCATGAAATTTCTACCACCGAATGCAAAGAAAGCTGTGTAAGCCGCTATGGCTGTGGTAGTCATTCCTATGGCGTGCTCTTGCATAAAGTTTCTTTTTCTAGTCTTTCCCTTCAGTCCTCTTTTGATTTCAGGAACAGTAGTAAGCCCTAGTCCACCGAAGATATACATGAGGACGTGTCTACCTTCCAATACAAACGTGTTATAGCCAATCATGAAAACTGCTAGCAAAAGAATGATAATATTCAGCACAAGCTGGATTTTAATGACTGATGCACTAGCTCCTTTTTTATGCCTAAGAATAGCTATTCCGTACCACAGAGGACCAGCGGTTATAAGCGATAAGTAACCAAGAAAAAGAGCACTATTATACTTTCCGATAAAGACATTTTTAACGGATAGAATAAATGCAGAAATCACCACTATCCACATGGCATATACATAAGCTTTTCCCGAAAGAATATGAACTCGGCTCCCTTTTTTAGAAAGCATCGGTAGCCAAAAAATGACGATGCTTATGAAGCCTGCTACAACATGAATTCCTAGAAGAATTGAGAATAGTTTTTCCATCTGATTCTAATTTTCAAGCAAACCTAATTCGACTTTTTAAATTCCAGGAAAATGATTGACGATTGAACATCATGTGTGACTAACTGCAAGTGAAAGTGCTCGATAACAAGAGTTTTGGGATGAAATGCAAGGTTTTTTTGTTTAGTTCCAAGTTCCTAGTTCCAAGCTCTTAGTTAGAAAGTTGGAAAGTTAGAAAGTTAGAAAGTTGGCACATTCGGCTGCGCTCAGTGACCGAGCCTAGGAATTAAGATACTAATTGAAAAGTTGGGAAGTTCAAATTTTTAATCTTTACTCTCAGCACGAGGTAGTTGAAGGGCAGAATCTCTAATTTCAAATTTCAAATCTTTTCAATAGCCGAAACTTTAGTGAAGGCTATCAAACCAATTTCTCTTTCCCTCTCTTACCAAGTTCTATCACTTCTAAGTCGCTGAGTTTTCCGTTATGGACGCAGAATCTGAGCATGGTTCTAATCTTATGGAATCCATGAACTCCTGCTGCTCCTGGGTTCATGTAAAGCATATTGTAACGTTTGTCCTGCTGTACTTTACAGATATGACTGTGGCCACAGATAAAAACTCCTGGTTTTTCTGCTAGTAGATGCTCGTGTATTCCTTTGGCATATCTCCCCGGTCGGCCGCCTATATGAATCATCCAAAAGAATATGCCTTCAAGTTCGATTCGGTGAATATGCTCCGTGGCCGCCCTTATTTTATGGTCATCGATATTGCCGAATACTGCTCGTGTGGGTTTGTGACCTTCTAACTTCTCCAGCACTTCCATAGAACCTATATCTCCTGCATGCCATATCTCATCTACTTCATCCAAGTAATGCAGAATCCTATCGTCCATATATCCGTGCGTGTCAGAGAGTAAGCCTATTCGGGTCATTTTTATTCACAGGTAAATTCGTAGAATTTTTGTCCTTTTAGAGCGTTACTCCTTAGATTCATCACATCTTTAAGCTGTAGCTTACGTTATAAAATGTAAGGTGAGTTACGCGGTACAAAGGTGATTGTTTTTTTGGAAAGAACTTTGCACCGCACCAGAAATAAATACAATAGAAAGAACCACCTATGAACAGAATTATATCTTTTATCTGCTGCGCTATAGTAGTTTTATTCACCTCATGTGGAGCTACAGGACAGCTTGGAAATACTGAATATTCATCACAGGATAAGAAGGCCATCAAGCTATTCGAGCGAGGATTGGATGAGCTGAACCTCAAGCAAATGCAAAAGGCAGAAGCACTGTTCAAAGAAGCGCTAGCCAAAGATGACCAGTTCACAGAAGTGTACTTAACGCTGGCAGAAATGTACCTAGCCAGAGGAGACGAAGAGGCCGCCAAGCCTAATCTAGTGCAAGTGACCAAGCTAAGTCCTAGAAAGTATATGATTGCTTATTTCTACTTGGGAGAAATCAATCTTTCAGAAGGGAATTATGATGAGGCACTGGAACTTCTCACTGGGTTTGTGCAGAATAATAAGAAGGCTTCACCAGCTGTGGATAGGGCTAATCGTTCTATCCAAAACTGTTACTTCGGTATAGAAGCCATGAAAAATCCAGTGGAGTTCAAACCTATCAATTTTGGAGAAACAATAAACTCACCATTCCCTGAGTATTATCCTACCCTCACAGTAGATGAATCAGAACTTTTGTTCACTCGTAGAATAGAAAATGCCAGCGCCTTCCAAGGGATGCATGAGGATTTTTTCGTCAGTTCTAACTCAGGAGAATCATGGGGAACTGCTCAGAATTTAAGGGGTGTAAATTCACTTATGAACGAAGGAGCTCCGAGTCTTTCAGCAGATGGAA
The DNA here is from genome assembly GCA_964616995.1 of uncultured Comamonadaceae bacterium. Classification (GTDB taxonomy): domain Bacteria; phylum Bacteroidota; class Bacteroidia; order Flavobacteriales_D; family Sanyastnellaceae; genus ASP10-05a. Next base: position 7,023 of record CAZTVP010000046.1, on the reverse strand, counting down.
AACTCATATTCTTTACCGCTTGTGCACTTTATGATGATTATGGAGCTGGAAGAAGTGGTTTCGGTTCATGTGATATATTTTATTCATATAAGCAAGGGAAGAGCTGGTCTCCAGCTAAGAATTTAGGTGGAGAAGTAAACACAGGAGTTTGGGAATCTCAGCCAAGCTTCTCAGCCGATGGTAAAACGCTTTACTTCATAAGAGGAAAAAGGAGTGGAGAGGGAATTTCTCAGCAGGATATTTACTACAGTGAACTTACTGAACAAGGAACCTGGACTAAGGCTCAGAAGATTCCCGGAGCAGTGAATACGCCTTACGTGGAAGAGTCGGTTTTTATCCATCCAGATGGTGAAACGCTCTACTTCTCTTCAGATGGTCATCCTGGAATGGGTGGATTAGATTTATTCATGTCTAAAAAACATTCGGATGGAAGCTGGGGAACACCAGTAAATCTGGGTTATCCTATTAACACCGCTGGAGATGAAAATAGTCTGCTCGTATCCGCAGGAGGAGAGTTGGCAGTTTTTGCCAGTGATAGACCTGGAGGCTATGGCGACTTAGATTTATATCACTTCAAACTGCCTAAGAATGTACTTCCAGCTCCAGTCACTTATGCCAAAGGACTCATTTATGACGATGCTAACTTTAGACCACTGGGAGCTAATTTTGAACTTATAGATTTAGCCACAGGAAAGTCAGTGGCACTAGGTACCAGTGATGAAACCTCTGGAGATTTTCTAATTCCTCTACCAGTAGGAAAAGAGTATATGGTAAACGTGAGTAGAGAAGGATACATGTTCCACTCGGAGAATTTCAGTCTTACGAGAGAAACCAAAGGAGAATCTTATGAGCTAAATATTCCGCTTAAGAAGATAAAAGAAGGGAATGCCGTGGTACTTCAGAATGTATTCTTTGATACAGATAGTTATGAATTAAAGCCAGCTTCACAGTCTGAGTTGAACAAGTTGGTTTCTTTTCTCAATCTAAATCCTCAGGTAAATATAGAAATAGGAGGACATACGGATAATGTAGGTTCAGTAGAAGACAACTTACTGCTCTCAGAAAACAGAGCTAATTCTGTAAGAACGTTTCTATTGAATGCAGGAGTTCCTCAAGACCGAGTTACCGCTAAAGGTTACGGAGAATCTGTGCCTGTAAGTGATAACGAAACTTCCGAAGGAAGAGCTAAGAATAGGCGTACGGAGTTTAAGATTAGGTAGGAATAGGGACGAAATAATTACTAAGCAATCTGCCAAAAAAGTGAAGAGTGAACTCTTTATTTAACAATCCATGAAGTATTTAATTTATATCATTTTCTTTACATCAACGAGCCTCTTTTCTCAAAATGAAGATACATTCTTAGAAATATTTCTTTTGAATGATGAGCTAAAAGAAGAAAACGCTAACTACGAGTACCAAGTCGCTAATTTTTCTCACTTATGGACCGAGACAGATAATCAATTCATTTACGGAATGATCGGTTCAAACCATCAGCGTATCCGAATCCATTTTGATTCTATTTCCCAAGATGGAGAAGATTTTTGGCTTTACCACGTGGTAGGAAAATCTAAAGTAAAAAATAACATTTGTGATTTTAGAGGAGAAATAAGAGTTGATTCAGTATTTGAATTGAAATCAATAAATTACGGAGTAGATGCTGTTTATAAAGATAGCGCTATCATAAATCAGGGAGTATTGCTTGCTACCTATAATTTCTATGAATCTAAAGACCAAAAACACAGCGGAATCTTTTCAGGAAAGCTAATGACTAAATGGTACACCACTTCTGAAGGAAAACTTAAATATGATAATATTCAATTTGAATCTGATGGTTATATGAATAACGCATTCATAGGAGAGTGGAAGGAGTATGACACTGAGAAATCAAAAGTGTGTAACTGGGCTGACTACCGTATTCCTCTCTGTTCGGAAGATTTTGATGTGGGAGCTAGTCAATTCTCCCCAAGCGAGAAGTATTATGAATTTGGTTGGGAACAATATCAGAGAGCTTGGATGTATAATGATCCAAAAGCCAAACTAAAAGAACTTGAAGAATGGTGGAAGTGAAAAATCTAATTGCTAATTTTGACTGGAAAACCAAATAAATTGTGCGTTCATTTTCAGTTGGTTAAGTAGGTTTAAGTCTTGTTAAATTAAAAATGAAAATAAAACAGAAATTTTTTACAGCCTGTGCTGAAGGGCGTCTCCATGAGGTAAAAGAAGTGATAAAGACTGGGAAAATAAACATAGATGAACGAAGCCCTGAAGGATGGACGGGTTTAATCATTTCGTGTTTTAATGCACATAAAGAAATAGTAGAATTCTTAATCGACCATAAAGCCGATGTAAATGCCACAAATGCTAAAGGCACCAGTGTCTTTATGTACGCAAAGACCCCAGTACAAAAAAATCCAAGGAAGACTGAGATATTAGAACTGCTACTTGATAACGGAGCAGAGATTAACCATTTAGATTCATTTAATAAAACAGTCCTAGATTACGTAATGGAAAATGGCGCCCCAGAACTCGGAAACTGGTTAATCTCTAATGGTGCTAAACATGCCAAAGACCTGTTTAAAAACTAAGAAATAGTAAGAATGAAAAATCTAAACGATATAGCTATAATTACTTACGATGCTCCTCATCGTAAAACTCAGGACTTAGTGTTTAAACTAATGTTAACTGGTTATTCTTCTATTCATCTGGTTATCATACCCTGGGTAGAACGAAAAAATTATGTGCCTATATTCAAACACAGACCTTCT
>CAZTVP010000046.1:0-4248 GCA_964616995.1 uncultured Comamonadaceae bacterium | reverse complement strand
AATCCAGTTGGGCTAGCAGCAGGCTTTGATAAGGATGGTCGCTACATGCATGAGCTGGCCAGTTTAGGATTTGGCTTTGTAGAAGTAGGTACCGTTACTCCTAAAGCACAGGCAGGAAATGAAAAACCAAGGCTATTTAGATTGCAAAAAGATGAAGCCATCATCAATAGAATGGGCTTTAATAATCAAGGTCTAGAGCAACTGGTACAGCGGCTTAAGAATAGACCTAAACATATCATCATAGGTGGAGCAGGAATACTTCCAGAGGATTTAGCTAAGAATCATAAAGTCATAAATTCTCACCCAGGATACTTACCTAATATGAAAGGACTAGACGCTTTTAAATGGGCTATCTACCAAGGACAACCGATAGGTGTCACTACTCATTACATTTCTGATAAAGCAGATGAAGGAGAGTTAATAGAGAAGCAGCTTATACCTGTTTATTTTGAAGATACTTTTCACAGTTTGGCTTACAGAGTTTATGAAACTGAAATAGAGATGCTAGCTAATTCATTGGATTTAATAGAGAGTGAAAAGGCATCTCTAGAGTCCCTGGCAGATGATAACTATACGGCTAATAGAAGAATGCCTCATCATTTAGAAATGATAATGATCAGTAGGTTTGAAGAGATGCGAAGAAATTCTCCGTCTTTTAGGAAGATCTAAGTTTTTTCCGCTGTTTATGTGGTATTATTTATTCCAGGGTAGAGTTTAGATAAGACACACGGAGTTTACAATCAGATAATGAGAATTTGTGGATATACGAAACTATACTTTACTTCAGGTGAACTGATCTAACTTTCGCCATGTCAGATGGTCATTACGTATATTTGACGGAAAACAGTGATTTGTGTATGCGGAATTGTTCCGTATATACGTGCGTTGTGCTTCATTCAGAAAAGAGCCAACACTTCAGAAGATTTTTAAAAATCAAAAGCTTCAGTTCGATTTCACTGAAAACGAACATAAAGACTATCCACATCTAATTCTTCCCTCCCTATATTTTGCTCACCGCTTATGGTGATGCTCGAATTTAAGTCAAGGAATAACTCTCCGTTTTGACCATTTTCAGAATTTACAGTGATATGTGCTGGTCCGTATTCAGGTTTCTTCTGAAAAGCTGCATAACTGAATTCACAGTTGTTTATTTCCAATTCATCAATAACTATTTCGGATAAGTCTTTAGCCGCTGCTGCCATTACCGCATTTTCTACAGATGTATTCCTAATAATTAAAGTAGATTTTTCTCCACCTGATATTCCTTTGTCGCCTGAGTTGTGTATTGCGCAGCCAGTAATGGTTATTTCACTACCAGAGAAATCTAACGCATCATTGCCAGTATCTGAGATGGTACAGTTCACCACTTCTCCAGAACAAAAGTCCGCATCAAAACCATCTGAAAGAGTATGGGAAATGGATGAGTCTAACATCTTAAATGAACATCTAATGAGGTTCAGACCGTCTTCGGATTCATTATGAAGAAAATTGCACCGCTTAATGTTAATTTCTCCACCATAAACTGTGACAGCTCCTGTTAGTAGCCAGTAGTTCTTATTCATGGCTTGTAGTCCGCTAAAATCTGTATGTGTAAAGGAAGAAACTCCATGCTCGGCTATTACATTAAACCCACTTGAAGATCCATCTGACGTGATCAGGATAGGCTCTTTTTCAGTTCCATTTAACTGAGTAGATACATAGCTAATAAAGCCAGCACCTTTTGATAGTTTAATCTGAGTTCCTGCTTCTATAATCAATTTAGAAACATCCTGAATTACTATATTTTTAGTGAATTCATAAGTGCCTTTAGGTAGGATGATTTTATCATCTACTCTATATTTTTCGAGCGTTTGAAAATCGCCTAGAACATCTATATTTTTAGGTATAGACCATTTAGAGATTTTAGTTCGAACTAACCGACCTTCTAAGTTTTTAGGAGCATAATGAAGGTACTTAGCATCTAATGGTAGCGTAATAAATTTAGTCTCCGTTTTACCTAGAAAAGCGCTAAAATCAACTGGATTCTCTAGCAGAATTAACTGATCTGGAAGACTATCTGTACTGTAAGCTTTTATACTTAGATCAGACTGTAAGTAACTTTGAAGTGCTATGGTTTTTTCCAATTCACCTCTCTCTTCAGTAAAGGTTTTTAATGCTATAGAAGGTCTAAACCAGTCTGTAGAATCAGGAAACTCCTCCCAAGTATCTTTTTCAAACGTAACCTCCTTGAAATTCTCTAAAAATGAAAGTAGCGAATCCTTGTGACGCTGCATCTTTTCGGCATTTTTTTCAAAGAAAGTAAAATCCTGTTCGGCATCGTAGAATGGATATTCATAGGAGAGTAGCTCCATGTTTTTAGATATGGACTCCTTCTGTTTCTGCTTAAAATCGGTAAGGTAATTAGAGTCGCTAAGCTTTAAACAGTACTCGGCATATTTCATTCTGAACTCGGCATCTCTAAGGAGGGGTAAGTTTAAATTCGTAGGTCTTCTGTTTTCAAGTGATTCATCTACCAAGTAAAAAAGCCTGCGGTCTGCAGTATTTTCTTTATCCTGAAAACAGTCAAAGAGAATAGGTTCTAGTTTAGTGGTAACAGGATTGTAATACTGCCGCTGATTATGCCATCTTAAAGCATGATCTATATTACCTAAATCTAAAATACTGATGTATAAGGCAAACTTATCTAGGTCGAGAAAAGTACTATTGTTTCTTTCTAATGACTTGTATTTTTTTAAGTGGCTTTTAGCCACCTGAAAATGGTTTAAAAGCGTAGGATTTTTATAGGTTCTATTTTTCTTAAAAGGTAGAATATCGCTAGATAGAAATGCTGGAGAAGGAGTGGTTTTGCCTATGGTCATTAAATCATAATTGTATTCCCACAGTCCTTCTTCATCCAATTTGATTATAGGTCCTTCTCTACGATTTCGTGCTTCTAGAAGTTGTTTGTCAAAATGCTCCTCTAATGCGTAAACTCCTTTTACCTCTCCATTCAGTTCTACATTAATAAACTCATAGCGTGTAGTCAGTAAGTCTTCTGCTGCGCAAAACTGATGAACGTACCACTCCATCATCATAGCTCTCGTCTCAGGATTTTGTATCGAAAAGGATTTTAGACCCTTCCAAGCGTGGTCTCCTGATATTTTGATTCTAAGAGAAAATTTAGGTGAATTTAAATGGTCAGTCCAGTCTCCTTTTAATCTGAACTTAGCTGGAATGGAGTCTTTACCTTGAAGGAGGAATCCTCTCACATATTTCTTTAGTTCTTTTTTCAGAATCATCCCTTTTTTCCCTTCTGTTAGAAAACTGTCAAGTCGTGCTTTTGAAAGCGGTGGGAGATATATCCTGAGGGTAGAATCTGTTACAGGAGGTTTAGGAGCGTTTTTAATTCTCGTTATTTGTACATCATCAAAAAATACGGTTTGGTCAGCAGGATTAAAGCCATAAATAGAAAGCTTGGCATAAGCTTCATCGGCTGAGAATGTGTTTACCAAGAGTCGCCACCTGCCTTCCGTTTTTTTCACAAAGGAGTTATTATCATACTGTTTCTTTTCAGCATCTGAAATAACTATTTGTCCTAACAGTTCAGTGGTGTCTACTTCTTCTTGGCGGGTCCACATTTCTACCATTATAAGCTCTCCCTTTTGGATACTGTCTAACTCTAGTGTAAATGCGAATGGTACATCTTTATTTGCACCGCAAGAAAAATTTCCTGTTCTAGAGTATTCAGAAGTTTGGGTAAGTCCACCTCTAAAGCCATGTGGAGTATCTGTGAATAGATCTTCTTCAGACTTTTCTGCTCCACTGGTATATGTGATCTTCTGAGATTCGTGTGTTTTACTATCAGAAGAGAACTGCCTGCACCCAGAGGAGACAAGCAGAAAAAAAACAAACACAAAAAAGAGAACCTGATAAACTTGATTCATAATGCTATAATCAGGCGGTAAAATTACATCTTAGAAATTCATAAGTAGTGGTTCTGTAAGTTAACTTCATTATGGATAGTATTACCTATATTTCCATCTCATATGAGTAGATATTTGGTCAGATTAGTTTTAGGAATGAGTGTAACACTGTTTTCAGTGTTTAACTGTTCTGCCCAGTCTTGGAATGACTACTACCTAGCTGGAGATGAAGCTTTAAATACGGGAGACTATTATTCGGCTAAGTATTACTTTCAGAAGTGCATGGAAACAGACTCTTCTGTTTTTGACCTTAATGTAAAGTATGCAGAAAGCCTAAGACTAACTA
>CAZTVP010000045.1:0-10229 GCA_964616995.1 uncultured Comamonadaceae bacterium | reverse complement strand
AAGATTTCTCATTATCCACTCACTCAGAAGAGTTGGTTTCTATTACCCTTGAGGATATCAGACTTGATGGTCATATCGTTATACGAGTGGATGGCACTTATAGAATTGAGGATTCACAAAATTTCCTTTTTGTGAAGTTAGAGAGTGATTTTGATGGTTTTTCATTTGACGGTCAGGTAGAAACATTGCAATATGCGTACATAGGAGATTATCAGACCTTTGGGAATTTCGGGAGAAACAACTTTTCAATGTACCATTCTATGCCAATAAAAGCAGGTCCAGAGTTCGAATTTTCTCTGACCGCGCTTTATCCATCTTCTCCAGCAGCCCTGATAAGCGAATTAAAAGGTCAAATCAGCATAATTTATTATCCGAGTAATTCTCCAATAGAAGTATGGAGTGACGAATTAGATCTTTCGACTTTAAGTTTTGAATCAGAAAATTATCCATTTAGTCTTTATGAAAACACATATACACCTTCTTCAGACGGTCAACTTCTAGTTACTGTCTACTCTAATTTTTCAAGTGCGTTTACTGACTACAAAAACCTATTGAATCTGAATAACCAGGTTAGAAATAAAGTTGTAAATGAAGGTCAGAGTGATAATTCAAAATCTGTGATTTTATCTGATTTGATCTCTGTACAAGAGGGCGAAAACATTCTAATTGAATTAACTCTTGATCGATTAGATCTGGAAGATGCAGAAACTGCTACTCCTTTAGAGAGTCTAATTGGAAGGAGTTTTATCACTTATGAATTCTTGCCTAACACTACAAGCTGCGACTTTAAAATATATGAATCTCAAGTTCAGACCGATCATATAAATCCAGATAATCCTGTATTAGCGAATATGGGGAATGATTTGGTTGAAAACTATTCCTCTAAGTATCTAGTAAGTTGTGATTTAGGGTTGTCTACGCGGAATTTCTATTCACCTGTGCGTGAAGTTATTTTTGCCGATGTTTTTGGAGTCTCTAATTCAGAATTAGAAATTAATTCATTCTATCAAAATTCTGGATATGTTCTTCGTCAAAATGATGAAAACTATGAAGACAGTTTATTCTCCAGTTTAAACCATCAAGCTTATTTGAGTACTTCTCAACCTTTTAATTATTATTTAAAGGACATTAGTAGTGCTGGCAGTTTGCTAGGTGAAATTAGAGGCAACATCATTGTTAAAAGCATTTCTTATAACGAAAGAAATTCTGAAGGATGTTCTATTTTCAAACCATACGTTTTAGCTCACGATGATGGAACTTACTCTATATTTCATTCATGCTCTAATCCAATAGCTCAAGGTGCTATCACGTATAGTTATATTCCTAACAGCTGTCTTGAGGGGCTTGCAGAAGGTCAGTTTTACACTGAAGCTGATTGGCAATATTGGAATTTTTGTGAGTACAATTCTGGTTGTACACACCCGAATGCATGTAATTATTCATACACAGCAGAAAATTCTGACGGCTCCTGCACTTGGCCAGGCTGTACAGATCCAGAAGCAGAAAACTATGATCCTGCTGCGGGATGCGGAGATTATGAAGAGTTTTGTGAGTATAAAGTAGAGTGTTTAGGAGATTTAGATGGAGATTTATATGTAAACACTTCCGATTTAGCCATCTTTCTGTCAAGATTCGGGACAGGTTGTATAGAATAAACTTATAACGATTATTTAAAATTTTTAAAGGAAGTGCTGCTAATGGAAAATTAATTCTATATTAGCATCATCTTTAATGGGCATTCGCCCAATTGAGATAAGGCAAATTTTCATAGTTACAATGCACTAATTGTAATGGTAGTTTTAGTTTAATGTTAAGTGGATTAGGGTCTGAGCGCAGACCCTAATTTTTTTTGTCTGAACTTTTAACAGAGTCTAATAGAACAATCCAATCAAGATGTTTTCCGTTTTCATAGTGTAAACCTCCTGAAATCTGCATGATGAAAACTCCTTTCCTGAATTCATTTACCATTTTACTTGTAATTACTTGCTCAGCTTATTCCTCTGCTCAGTCTGAAGACAGCACTTATGTTTTTCAACTAGACTCATTAGAACATGACTATGCTACAGATGTAATAGGTAAGCAATTGATACAAAATAAAAGAGATAGATGGAAGCCTTGGATGGTTTTTGATAAAACTACTATGAGTTATTTTCCCAGTTGGAAAGTGATTGGTTCCATAGGATTTGAGTTTGATTTAGCTGAGGAGGTAACCGCACACATGTATAGTTTTAACATAGATGCAGGATCTGATAGACTAATGCTAGGATCTAGCATAAGAGTGGCTTCTCATAACCCTAGACTAGAAGAAATAGGTGCGGTGCAATTTTCTTATCGCTTATCCAGGCTTTTCAATTTCAGTTTGGATATGATTGGAAAACCTAGAATGTTTTCACTAAACTCTGGTTTTGAAAACATAATGGATATAAATACATCCTTAGCTTCAGAAGACACGAGTACTAAAAGAGTGAAGTATCTGGCACCGAGTGTTGGAATTATTCTTCCATTCAACAACCGTTTTTTAACTGGATTAGAGTTTCAGAGAAAAATAGGACTTAATGAAGTGTCAGAGAGTTTCACGGATCTTACTCTCTTTATCGGTTATCAGATCAAGTGACTCAAAAATCCCCCATATCATCTATTGTAGTTTATTAGATGTAAAACTTAACACACAATTATTATTAGATGTTAATTGGAAAATTATTTTTGCACCGCTCGAGCGTGAATATAGCCGGCTCTAATAATTTTTGAATGAAATTAGCTAACCTCCAGATGAGAAACCTAATTCTTTGTTTCTCATTTTTAGTTTTTGCACAGCCTATCTTAGGCTCTTCAAGTTTACAAGCTCCAGATTTTCATAAAGTTAAAGAGTTACTCGCATCTGATTCTACCAAGACCCTATTCTATAATGTGAAAGGCTCGGGAAAGGAAGAATCGGCTGAAATCACATGGAATTTGGATTATGACGCCATGCCGCTTTTAGATGAGGGAGCTAAATTGGTTATTAAGTACAATAGTAAAATAGACGCTGAAAGAAATAAAAAAGGAGTAGAAGGAACGGATTGGAAATATTCAGAAGCACTCCCAGTTAGGAACACCGGCTATAAGATTAAAAACCTAAAAGGAGAAGAAAAATATGTCTTTAAAATAGGACTGTTCAAAGGGAGTATAGAAACAGCCAAGAATTCAGGTTCAATACTATGGTCTGATAAGGGGTCTTTCAAAACCAAAAGAGGCTTTGGAATAATTCAGGGATTAATCATTATAGGTTCACTGGCTCTGTTCATCTTCGGAATGAAGATTATGAGTGAAGGCCTACAACGAGCTGCGGGAAGCAGGTTAAGACAAATGTTAAGGGCTATTACCTCTAATCGATGGAAAGGGGTTTTGAGTGGTTTTGGTATTACTTCTATAGTACAATCTAGTTCGGTAACTACTGTAATGACCGTTAGTTTCGTAAATGCTGGATTACTTAATTTACGACAGAGTGCTGGTGTTATGATGGGCGCTAACATAGGAACTACCATTACTGGTTGGCTAATCCTGCTTCTTGGGTTTAAAGTTTCTATTTCCAGTTATGCACTAGTGATTTTAGCGTTTGCTGGACCATTATTATTTATAAATAGGGGGAAGGCCAAGGCCTGGGCTAATGCACTGTTCGGGTTCTGTATTTTATTTATTGGACTAGGTTTTTTAAAGGACGCAGCACCAGATTTAGATGCTAGTTCATCTATAGTTCAGTTTTTTGAATCCTATAAAAATGCTTGGTACGGACCTGTAATGTTTGTGTTTTTAGGAGCTTTAGTTACGGTAATTATCCAATCTTCATCTGCTGCCATGGCTCTTACTTTAACTATGGTTAATTCGGGTGTTATCCCTTTTGAAGTAGCATGTGCTATGGTTCTGGGAGAAAATATTGGGACTACCATCACCGCTGAGCTTGCCTCTCTAATAGCTAATGTCCATGCTAAAAGGTCTGCTCGTATCCACTCCTTGTTTAATGTAGTAGGTGTTACTTGGATGCTGCTCATATTCCCTTGGGCTCTAGACGGTTTGGGACACATAGTCGGATTGGTCGAAGGAAAAACGTTTGACGCTACTGATCCAGAAATGGCTAATACTGGCATAGCATTATTCCACACCTGTTTTAATTTGGCTAATGTGGCTCTCTTGATTGGGTTTGTACCACAGCTTGTATCCATAGCTGAAAAAACTGTAAAGTCTAAAGGTGATGAAGATGAGCAGTACAGATTAGAATTTATAGGAAGCCCTATCCAAACTGCCGAGCTATCTCTTTTAGAAGTGAGAAGAGAGATGCTAAAGTTTGGAAAGTTGACCAAAAAGATGTCTAGCTCTGCTCAAGGCCTGTTAGCCACTACGGATAAAAAGAAGCAGGCTAAGTTTTATGAAAAAATAGAAAGATATGAAGAGATTTCTGACAGAATAGAAATAGAAATATCTAATTATGTGTCAAAACTCTCTAAGAATGAGATGTCTTCCAAATTATCTCAGGAAGTTCAGAACATGCTCAGCATATCAAGTGATTTAGAGCGAATAGGAGATTTATATCTCCAAATGAGTAAGTCCATAGAAATAAAAAATGAAAAGAAGCACTGGTTCAATCAGGAGCAAAGAGAAGGCCTAAAAAAGATGAATCTATATTTAGATGAAGCATTCAAAATTATGATGACAAACCTCGAAAATAGAAATCAAGAAATAGATACTGAAGGGGCTTTAGAGGTGGAAAACAGAATAAATAAGCTTAGGAATAAACTTAGAAAGAGGCACTTAAAGACTGTAGGAGAGGAGGGGTATAACATGAAAGCTGGGATTGTTTACAGCGAATTATTCAGTTCTCTAGAAAAGGTTGGTGATTATCTATTAAATGTATCTGAGACATTAGCAGGTAAGTCTGATATAAATGAGGAAGCAGAAGCTTAACTTAAATCTTGAATTTTTAAGAACAGCCTTCTTCTTACCTTTGTGCTAATGGATGAAGTAAGAAGAGAGAAAATTAGAAACAGCTTAAACCATGTACACCAGTGGCCTAGTAAGTACATGTTCAAGTTTATAGTAGGAAGTGATTCTGAGAATCTAATTGAGCTAAAAAAGTTGTTCCCTGAAACAGCAGAATTCAGTCAAAAAAGCTCATCCACAGGCAAGTACATAAGCCTAACAGTGAAAATGATAGTGATGAATGCAGAAGAGGTTTTTGAAAGACATGAAGCAGCAAGTAAAATCGAAGGTGTTATATCTCTTTAAGTAATCATACCCCAATGGATCATTTAGAAAAACCACTTCTTATTTCGCTGATTTTTGTGTTGGGTTTGATACTTTACATGAAACTCATAAGAGGGCTTAAAAACCGAAGACTCTCCCAGGAGTATCTTTCCATTGATGGGTATGATTTAGTGCGTAGCAATGTTATTAGCGTTAAGTATTCATCTCATGAGAAAATAGACGCTCAATTTATCTTCTCAAACGAGAATTCTGTTTTAAAAAATGAACATGTTTATCATGAAACTGGCGGGAATTTCCAATATGAGCTTGACATATCTGAAGTAAATGACCCATATTTAAAGTTAGAAATTCAAACAGAACGGCAGAAAATTGTTAAAAAGCTCCTGATTGAAAGACTAAAATCAGAGTTAAAAAATTGATTTCAAAGGGCTTATCGTATTTACATTTCCAGTGTTAGCTAAATAGTGTAATTGAAAGGTTTCCAATACTTTCAACAAAGCTTTTCATTCTTTATTTTTGGGTATGTGTAAATAATACACAAAGCTATTTTTAGTGTTCAATTAAATAAATGAAAATGAAAAAACTTTACATGTTAGGCGCAAGCCTTTTTATTTCCTTAGCTATGATTTCACAAACAGCGGTTACTTTTCAAGTAAACTTAGGTGAAGCCATGGCTGATGCTGCTGGAGTTCATATAGCAGGTAGTTTCCACTTAAATGACAACCCTTATCCAGAATGGGATCCCGCTGGTATAGCATTATCTGATGATGACATGGATAACATTTGGTCAGTAGAGCTAATGCTAGCACCTGGTGACTATGAGTACAAGTTTATTAACGGTAATAGTTGGGGAATGGATGAAGGAATTCCTTCACTCTGTGCCACAGCAGAAGGTAACAGAGGAGTTACTGTGGGAGAGATGGATATGACCCTTGATCCAGTATGTTTTACTGAATGTAATAACTGTGGTGTAAGAACTGTGGTTTTCAGAGTAGATATGAGCCAAGAAGAAGCTGTTAATCCAGTGGGAGTTCATGTAGCAGGTGATTTCCAAGGATGGGATCCAACTACCTTTATGCTTACAGATGATGACTCTGATTTAATTTATGAGTACGTTCATACTTACACTCCAGAATCACCAGATGCCATGGATACGTTAAACTTCAAATTTATAAATGATAACTCCTTTAATGGATTTGAAGAGAATGTAAGTGGTGACTGCGCTGCGCCAGATGCTAGTGGGAACAGGCAAGAGGTTATAACTGAAGCTTACACAGAGCTTCCTGCTTACTGTTATAATACTTGCGGAACTTGTGTAGCTCCTACCACTGTAACATTTAGAGTAAATATGTCTTTAGAAACTGTAGAACCTGCAGGAGTTTATATAGCCGGAAGCTTCCAAGGTTGGACAGAAAATCAGGATGCGTTAACCGATTTAGGAGGTGATATTTGGGAGTGGACTACAGAATTGGCTCCTGGAGATTACCAGTACAAGTATATCAATGGAGGTCTATGGAGTGGTCCTAATGAATCTATTCCAGAAGAGTGTAATGTAGGTGGAAACAGAGGGATTACGGTTCCTGAGCAAGATGAAACTTTAGTAGTAGAGGTGTGTTATAACCAGTGTTCAGCTGACTGTGTAGCTGATCCTGATGCAGCTGATATTACATTCTCTGTAAATATGAACGATGTAGAAACTATTTCACCTGATGGAGTTTTCTTAATCGGAGGATTTACTGATCCTGTTTGGCAGGGTGGAGCTACGCAAATGACTGATGACAATAATGACGGTATTTATGTAGCAACTTTAAACGTAGATGGTCCAGCTAATATCCAATACAAATTTGTTAATGGAGATGTGAATGTTCCAGAAAATGAAGAAAATGCAGGAATTGAAGAGTGTGGTATAGATAATGGAATAGGTGGGTTCAATAGAACTCACGCTCGATCTGGAAGCGCAGAAACTTTAGATATAGCTTGTTTTGATAGCTGTGCGGAGTGTGAAGTAAGTGTAGAAGAGATTCTTTTAGACAGATCTCTTTCTATTTATCCTAACCCTGCACAGAGTGAGTTAACCATAGAGTTTGAGTCAAATGATGATTTAATCATTAGCATCATAAATGCTTTAGGTCAAACTATTTTAACTCAGAATGCATCTGATAACGTAAGATTAGACATTTCTGAGTTGAACTCTGGAATTTATACCGTAACTTTAGCAAGTGCTGAAATTGCAGTCAACAGAACTGTTATCATAGAGTAATACTCTCTCTGATGTCAATTTTCCTAACTATATGTGAAAAAGCCCCGCTAGGTGTAGCGGGGCTTTTTATTTTATGCTGTAAAAGCGCTATTAAATAGTCTTGACTTATCATTTACAGCTTCTTCCAAGCTTATCATACTTTCTGTTCTAATGACTCCAGAAGCTTTGTTTATCTTATAGATTATTTCTCTCATATGATTGGTGTTCTTACACCTTATTTTACAGAATGCACCAAATTGACCTGTAGTTATATTGGCCACAGTTACTTCAGGAATTTTAATGAGATCCATCATTAAATTATTGGAATCTTTAGTCCTACCCAGAACTATTCCTACATAAGCTGTAAGCTCATACCCAATTACACCATAATCTATATTTATGGTGGCTCCTTTAATGATACCTTTCTGTTCCATTTTCTTAATTCTAAGATGAACCGTAGCTGGAGAGACATTTAGCCTTTCTGATATTTCCTTATTGGTAAGATTAGAGTTTTCAATAAGTAAGGAGATTATCTTTTTATCAATATTATCAATTGTTCGAATCATAAGTGTATTTTATACAAT
This sequence comes from uncultured Comamonadaceae bacterium, assembly GCA_964616995.1. GTDB lineage: Bacteria > Bacteroidota > Bacteroidia > Flavobacteriales_D > Sanyastnellaceae > ASP10-05a. The sequence continues at coordinate 2,168 of CAZTVP010000045.1, read as the reverse complement.
AAGTATACACTAATTTAACTATTGGCATGATATATTAAAGTTTATTTAATAAATACCAAGTAAGTCTATCTATTTATTTACATAAATCAAAATGATCATAGCTTTACGGCTTAACCTTTTCTAAATGAATGCAGCAGATATAGCGTGGATGCTTACGGCCACTTGCCTTGTTTTTTTTATGACTCCAGGACTATCATTTTTTTATGGTGGCATGGTAAATAAGAAGAATATAATCAGCACCATGCTGCAATCATTCATAGCCTTAGGTATAGTAAGTGTTTTTTGGGTCCTCATTGGTTTTAGTTTGTGCTTTGGAGAAAGTATTCACGGAATTATTGGAAACCCCTTTACATTTCTTTTTCTATCAGGAGTAGGAATAGAGCCGCATGAAACATTAAGTCCAGGATTACCATTTATCCTATTCGCTATGTTTCAGTTGAAATTTGCAGTTATTACACCTGCTCTAATAACAGGGAGTTTTGCGGAACGAATAAATTTCAAAGGCTACTTACTATTTATAATTCTATTTTCAATCTTCATATATGCACCACTGTGTCATATGACATGGCATCCTCAAGGATTACTTAAGAACTACGGAGTATTAGATTATGCAGGAGGAACTGTCGTGCATATGTCTGCTGGAATTAGTGCGCTTACAGGTGCTATGGTGCTAGGTAGAAGAATAAACCGAGAGCATAAACCCGTAAACATACCCTTTGTTCTGCTAGGAACGGGAATGCTTTGGTTTGGGTGGTTTGGTTTTAATGCTGGATCAGCTTTTGCAGCTAATGGAGAAGCCGCTATGAGTTTCGCTACTACAGCTACTGCTAGTGCTGCTGCCATGGTAATGTGGGTGTTATTGGATTTAGGAAGAAAAGAAAAGATTTCAGCCGTGGGAACCTGTATAGGAGCAGTAGTAGGTTTAGTAGCTATCACACCTGCGGCAGGTTTTGTAACCATTCCGCATAGTTTAATCATAGGAGCTCTTGGAGCAGTAGTAAGTTACTTCGCTATAAGAATTAAGAATAAAACTAAACTAGACGACACTCTAGATGTGTTTCCATCTCACGGTATAGCAGGAATATTCGGAATGCTAGCTACAGCGGTTTTTGCCCATGAAGTAGGACTTATACACGGAGAAACACATACATTTTTAGTTCATTTAGTAGCACTGATCTGTGTATTTGTATTCGTATTTCTAATCTCTATAGCACTGTATAAGTTTAGTAACTCCCTTGTTCCTATGAGAGTAGATAAACGACTGGAATCTGATGGATTAGATCAAACACAACATAACGAGAAATATTAAAATGATGATAGAATTAAGAGAAAATATCGGAGAATTAATTACCACCATTCATAATCCAGAGTGTGTAGTTGAAATTTATTTCGATTCTAAAAAAAATGAAATAAATGAAGTTAAATGCCTGAATTACAACAGATGTAAAGTGTACAATTACAAGCTAAAAGACTATGCTGACACTATCAAACAGTACAACTTAGATCTTCCTCTAGAACTAGTCTAGCTTTGTGAAAGTGATGGTCTTTTTCTCAATATTCTGGTGCAGATAATACCTTTGCACCGCAGAGAAAAAGAAGAGAAATGAAACCAAATAAGAGTGAGAAGTTCAAGCAGTTTAATGAGCTAGTTAAAACTAAGTTCAATGTGTATAACGGACTTTTTTTAAATCTACCTTATGATCAGGATAAAGGGGTGGGAAGCCATATACCATTATTAGCTAAGCAGGTAAACGAAGGTTTAGATAAAAACTTAACTCCAGCTGAGGTTCTAGATCAGTTTTTTGAAGAAACAGAGCAAATCTCTGATGAACAGGAAAAGATAGATTTTATGTTCAAGGTGGTTCAGTTCATAGAACGGCAGATAGTTTTATTCGACTCTGTAGAAGATGCTGCCTTCCCTGAGACCAGTTCTAGTTCTAATAGGAGAGGGCTTAGAAGTTTTTTCTTAGAAGAACAGAATGAAGAGAACAGAGATAAAGCTTTACATCAGATTGAAGAACTAAGCACACGTCTAGTGTTAACAGCACACCCCACGCAGTTCTATCAGCCAGCTGTTTTACACTTGTTAGCTGATCTTGGCCAGCATGTAAAAAATAATGACCTAACCAGAATTAATGAATCTATTCAGCAGCTCGGTCTAACTTCTC